>NZ_JAKJSN010000068.1:0-23311 GCF_050337005.1 Photobacterium japonica
GAGGTAAAGGATTAACTGGCTTTATTCGCCCTTTAAAATTCATCTCATTCCATATATTATTAAACTTATCTTCCACTGACGCCCCTGAAGAGATAGATTTAAATTCTAATATTCGCTGACTGATACGATCGAGTAAATCTAATGGCATTCTCTCCCTTAGTTCATCATGCTTAAGATTGCTCGCAACAATTAACTGAAACTGCGTTTTCTCAATTTTTGATCCACCTAAAGGTCGGTATGAAAAATCACCATTCTCATCTGTTTGAAGTGCTGTAAGCAGCATTGTCTGGGTTGCGTTGTCTAAATGATGAATTTCATCTAAAAAGAGTACTTTACCTTTGGCTCTTTCAAATGCACCTTTGCTATCATCACTCGCTCCAGTGAAGCTGCCTTTTTTATGTCCAAAAAGTTCACTACGAGCAAGTTCAGGATTACTTTGAAATTGAGCACAGTTAACGACTTCTATTCCCTCTTTTCCATAGATCTCATTCACTGATTTTGTTTTTCCACACCCTCGAGGGCCGAGTAAAAGAATAGTAAAGAAGTCACCCCACTCTTTATATTTATGTAACCATTTAACGGCATCTTTTTGGCTTGGTGATAGAGTATTAGAGGATTCATGTGTAACTAAATCAGATAGGAGATTTTTCCTAGTAATTTCAATTTTAACATTTGGGATCCTTTTATCTTGATTCCTAACACTTTTACACTTAATAAGTCTAGCCTTATTTAACCGAGGTAACGACCATGCTAGATAATGAAAAGCAACTTGACAAGTGGTTTGAGTTCCCCAAAGGTTGATATAAGTATTGTTACCTATAGGATGCTTCATCAACCAGTCATTTATCGCATTCACTGTTTCAAATTCTTCACTTTCAAACTGTTGATATGTGGCATTCAATGTAACAAATAAAATCTGTTCAGAATGTTTTTTATATATCGCAGAATTTTCTTTATACCAATCCACTTGAGTTTTGATCGTAAAATCGTTGATAACATGCCAAATATCTTTACGGTTTTTCCAATTGTCCTTTAACCATATGTAGTTAGGAAAGCGTTTATATTCCTTTAAATAGCCATTCAATTTTTCTAAATCACTTAAACTCTGACCACTAGAGGTAGATTTTTCTGTGATACTAGTTTTAATCGTTGATTGCTTTTGCTCAGATAAAAACTCCTTCCATTTAGAGTGTGTATCTGGATCATCAAAATAATCACCAGGCAACAAGTATATCGTTTTCTCTAAGTGGTTTAACTTTCCCGCTCCTCCTTGATCACCATAAAACTTATCATACATATCATAAGCATCTCTCTCCTTACATAGACTTTCATCAATCAGCTCTTTCTCAGAATAAGCGTCGTCAATCCCCTGTAATATGACATCAAAGTAACCCGTGCCGTGCCATTTCAAATATGGCGTGATAAATACAAATTTTTCCATCATCAACCTCCAATGCAATTTACTTAAAGGTAAACCACAATTCACATTTATGTGACTATATTTTATATAAAAACAGATCTATCAATATAAGCGACTGTTAAATAAGAAATAAAAAATACATCTAAACTGGCACTTATCTTGCTTTTCTATAAATATCTAATTAACGACTACATGAGTAAAGGAATACAAAATGAAGAGCTCAACGTGTTTTGGGAAAATTAACCAGCAACCACTTTCAGTATTTTCAATGGAGTGTTTGGCAAATGAAGCAGCAAAGCATGCTAATAACGAATATGGCAGAGATTTGGTCTCGTATCATTGTAATGTTTGCAGTCATTGGCACCTGACACCAAAAAGAAGACAAACACCAAGTCGAACATGTACATTTTGTAGAGGCGGCAATGGAGAATATAAAGAATTATACCCAACGAAAGAAGTTTCAAAGCAAAGAGCAAAAATCATAAATGATGAACGCTTCATCAAGCTAAAGTCCTATAAATGCCCACACTATGACGGCTGGCATTTAACGAAGGTCAAATAATTCATAGGTGATTTTCACAACGAATAGCAATACTTTCATTATAAGTAAAACAGTGAGGAATAGATAATGATAGACCCAACCGATATGTCACAAGATGAACTAGACCTTTGGTCTGACATAAATAACCCAAATAATGATGCTGATATGGATGATTGGGCGGATGCTCACAACCCTAACAATGATGACTATATAGAACACGAATAGTTAAGTTAAATTAAAATACAACCTATCACCGATGATGGTTACATTATAACAAACGATTCATCGGTGATATTTTCAATTAATTTCATGGAAGAATATATGGGTACACTGAGGAATATAAATTATAAGTTATGGATGGTTCTTATACTTACCAGTTTTATCCCACTTATCTACTCAACAAGTCGGATACATTTTTTAGGAGATATGCCTAATACTTGGTCATTCAGCATTGCAGCCCAAGTTGCGTGGTTAAATATTTTTTACGAAGTACTCAGTGAGGCACTTCTCATCCCTTTAGCTTTTATTTTAGGTGGTTCAATAAGCGACAACGTAAAATACCGAATAAGAATGTCTACATCATTTTCCATAGTGATGATTACTTACCTAATAGTTACTACTTACGTATTGATGTATACTCCTGATTTGGTTAAAACCATGGGACAAGAAGCACAGTTAGAACAGCAAACCATTGAATACATTAGATTGGAATCAATCGCAATTTTAATTTCTAGCGCATACGCTTTCTTCAATCTCACCCTCATATTAAAAAACAGCCAGAAAGCACTCTATGCTCTATTAATAATGCAAACCATACTTACAGTACTAGGAGACTACCTGTTTGTTAGTCAACACCAATATTCTCTAAGGTTAGGAGTCACTGGTATAGCCATTACCAATATCCTCGCCAACCTAATACTTTCTGTAATAGCAGTGCGATTTTTAACTAAGGAAGGACTAAAACTATCTAATTGTCAGTTTTCTAATCAACCGTGGATATTTACTTGGTTTAAAATTGGTTCAAAGTCAGGGATAGAGTCTTTCGTACGCAACTGCGCATTTTTAGTCATGATTTTACAATTAATTAATCAAGTACAACAAGCCGGAACATACTGGGTTACAAATAACTTTATTTGGGGATGGTTACTATTGCCCATATTGGCATTAGGCCAATTGATTAAGCGAGACACTGCTATCAATCATGGACTTAGTAGTGATAAAATTAATGGTTATTTTACATTAACATTCATTTGCATTTTATTTTGGTTTATTAGCCTGCCTTATTGGGAGTTATTTATCACTCACATAATGGGTATTGACAAGGCTGACGAAATAATTAGTTTAACTATGCTATTAGTCGGTTTCTATGTCGTATTTGCATTCAATAACGTTATTGACAGTTATTTCTATGGATTAGGTCGAACGGACTTAATTCTATATCAGTCTTTAGCCGTAAATATCCTGTTTTATGGTAGTGCTTTTATCGCATATCATGCTGGATGGTATACCCCTTCATTAGAAACAATAGCATGGATGTTTGGCTTAGGGTTGATATTTGATGCTGCAATAACATTTGGACTGTATCTATGGTTAAGACGAATACAGCAAACCTTCGTCTTACATAAATTGAGACTTGAGAGCTAATATGAAAAAACTAGTTTTATTAGGCATGCGGAAAGAGGCATTATCAATGCACACTACCGTTCAAATCAAGTCCAATGGAAAGATGTGAATAGATGGCTTAAGTCCTTTCTGATTACACTCTTTATTCAAGACGCATGACCAAACCATTACGCATTAAAATGCCAATAAAAAACCCGCCTTTCAGCGGGTTTTGTTGTTTATTGCATCTTGGTTGTTATCACGCTTTTTCGGCGTTACCGTTCGGCTTTATATTAAACAACACCGAATAGAGGAGCGGGACGATCACCAGCGTCAGCAAGGTAGCGAACGTTAAACCAAAGACAATAACGACCGACATGGATTTAAAGAACGCATCAAAATAGAGCGGTATCACCCCCAACACCGTGGTTAATGCCCCCATCATTACCGGACGAACACGGCTGGCTGACGCATCGACAATCGCATCAAATTGTGGCTTCCCTTCGGAGATTTCCAGATCAATCTGATCCACCAAGACAATGGCGTTTTTGATCAACAGGCCGGATAAAGACAGCAAGCCCAAAATCGCCATGAACTCCATCGGTGTGCCTGTGACCAACAGCCCTGCCACCACACCTACAATCGCGAGGGGCACAACCAGCCATATCACCAAGGGCTGCTTCACCGTCCCGAACAAGACGAAGACCACAATCACCATCGCCAGAAAACCCAATGGAATGGTAGACGCGAGGTTTTCATTGGACTCCACGGAATCCCCGTATTCCCCGCCCCATTCCAGTGAATAACCGTCTGGCAATTCAAGGGCTTCAATCTGCGGGCGCACACGGTTAAACACATCCGACGTTAACTCACCCGGCACCGGATCTGCCTGCACAATCAATTCCCAGTCACGGTTTACGCGGCGTACCAACCCATCTCGCCACACGGTTTTATACCCATTAATGACTTGATCGATAGGAATGCTTTCCCCCGTGATAGAACTGACAACAAGCACATTTCGGATATCTTCAATGCTCGACCGCTCGTTAGCCGTGGCGCGGGTAATAATCGGGATCAAGGTGTCCCCTTCACGGTACGCACCGACATTTTGCCCAGTAAAATTACGCTCTAATGCGGTCGCGAGATCTTCACGAGATACCCCGATACGTTGCGCCGCTTTTTCCGCATAAATCGGCTCAATAATCGGCACCGGCTGACGCCAGTTGTCTTTAATCGACAGCGCCTTGCCATCATTCACCAGCACACTCTGTGCTTGTTCAGAAATCGCTCTGAGCACCGTCGGATCAGGCCCGCTGAATTTCGCTTGAATCTTTGATCCGCCCCCAGGGCCTAACACAAACTTCCAGACCTTACCTTGGGCATCCGGAAAATGCTCATCGATATAGCCCTGAATTTGCGGTAGCAGCGCATCAATTTGTTTGTCATTTTGGGTTTTGACCAACAACTGCCCGTACGCCGAGTTGAGCGATTGCGGCGCATACACCAACATAAAACGTGGCACGCCACCGCCCACCGATAACTGCACATCGTCCACCCCGTCAAGGGATGCCACAAACTGATTCAGTTCCGCCATGTCCGCTTCGGTTTCAGTGATGTCCGTCCCTTGCGGCAACCAGTAATCCACCACAAACAGTGGCGTGGTAGACGCAGGGAAGAAGCCCGGCTTAACAAAACCAAAGCCCCATACCGACACCGCAAACAATGCGACAATGCACACAATCACTTGCACTCGTTTTTTCAGTGAGTACACCAGCAGGCTTTTGTACCCCTTGCTAAAACGGCCTTCCGGCTCTGCGCTGCCATCAGCGGTGTCCGTCGGCTCCTTAAAGAGCCAATAACAAAACAGCGGCGTTAACGTAATCGCGAACACCCAGCTATACAGCAACGAAATCAAAATCACCCAAAACAGGTGCCCAGTGTATTCCGCGGTTGACCCCGGTGCAAAGCCAATGGGCGCAAAGGCAATAATGCCGACCAAAGTGCCGCCCAGCAGCGGCCACATCGAACGTTCCACGACCTTCTTGGCAATCGCCAATTTCGACGCGCCGTTTTTAATGCCAACCAGGATGCCTTCGGTCACCACAATGGCGTTATCCACCATCATGCCCAAAGCAATGATCAGTGCCCCTAACGAAATACGGTGCATCGGGATAGACGCGTAATTCATGGTGGCCAATGTCGCTGAAATGGTCAGCAGCAAAATCGCGCCAATCACGGTGGCTGACTTCATGCCCATAAACAGAAATAGCGTCACAATCACAATCACCAGCGCCGCCGCCACGTTCAGTACAAAATTTTGTACTGAGGCATCCACAATGTTGGCTTGATGGTAGAACGCGTGCAGCTCCATCCCCATAGGACGCAGGTTGAGCGTGTCTTCCAGCGTTTGATCTATGTCTGCCCCAATCTTCACGATGTTACTGCCTAGCACCCCAGAGATACCGATAGCGAGCGCAGGTGATCCATTATATTGGAAGATTTTTTCATCCGGCTCTTGATAGCCACGGTAGATGTTAGCGATATCTTTCAGGTACACCAACTTACCGTTAGGCTCAGCGGCCACTAGCAGGTTTTTAATCGCCTCCACCGAGTTGATCGTATCACTCGGATCAATCACAAGGCGCTTCGTGCCCACCTTAATATTACCGGCAGACGCCACCGCATTTTGCTTAGATAATGCATTCAACACATTATCAAATGACAGGCCCAAACGTTTCACATCACTGCGGGAGATCTCGACATAGATGACCTCTTTTTTCGCGCCTTCAATCGTCACACGCGCAACGCCATCTACCTTTAATAAGGCACTTTGCAGGTTGTCGGCATAGTGTTTTAGCTCAACGTGAGTAAAGCCGTCCCCCGTTAAGAAATACAGCAAGCCAAACACATCACCAAAGTCGTCCGCCACGTAGGGCAGGCCAACGCCGGGAGGCAATGACCGCTCGGCATCACTGACCTTGTTTCTTAGCTTATTCCACACCAATTGCAGATCGCCACGGGTTGTCGAATTCTCGTATTTCACTTCAACCGTGATTTCCGATTTTCCGTGCGTCGAAATAGACCGTATTTTCTTAACTTCGGCTAACTGTTGAATGGCTTTTTCAAGGGGTTCTGTCACCTCTAACGCCACTTCATGGGGTGAGGCCCCCGGATAATGCGTGACAACAACCGCTTCGCGAATGGTAAACTCTGGGTCTTCAAACCGCGCCATATTTTGATAAGCGTGCCAGCCACCTATCAGCGTAATGAGGATCACTATCACGCTCAATACAGTTTTCTTTATCGTGAACTCAGCAATGTTCATAGTATTCGTCCATCGTTATAACGTAGCGGCCACTTACTTCCACTCTCTCACTTCCATGCCTTCAAACAGCTGGCTCACGCCCGCGCTCACGACTACATCGCCTTTGTTCAGTCCATCCATCACCGCGACATGTTCACCAATTTGATCGCTCAGTTCGACATATTGTTTGGCCACCGTCATTGTCGCGGCATCAATCAGCCAAACAAATGTGCCGTCGCTGTCTTGCCCTACCGAATCAATAGGCACGCTCAGTAACGCCGTCGAGGTTTTCCCTTCAATCGTGATATCGACCGAGGCATTCATGCCCGGCAAAATCAGGGTGTCTGTCGGGGCTTTGAACGCAAAGGTCAGCCCATAGGTTTGGGTGGTGGGGTCGGCAACCAAAGTGGCTTCTTTAAACTCGGCGGGGAAACGTTCTTCGGGTTGCGCGTCTAGCGATACCCAGCTTTGTGATGGTTTTTTATCAATGGAATTGCGGTGTAATACCGACAGGAATTTGCCCGGTACATCAATGGAGGCTTCTAAACTACCCTCACCAATTAAAATGGCCACGGTTTGTCCGCTAGCAATAACCTGCCCTTTTTCGATGAATGTCTGGGCGATAACGCCATCAAAAGGCGCTATCACGGTGGAGTCATTCAGGGCTTGCTCCGCACTGTCTAGCTGCACACGCGCCAGATCGCGCTCTGTCTTTTTACCTTGTAAGGCACTTTTAGATACCGCGCCGGTTTTCGCCAATTTCGCCACGCGTTGATATTCGTCTGACGCGACTTGGTATTGGGATTTGGCCTTGCTTAACGCATTGCGTAATTCGCGTTGATCAAGACGGGCGATGATGTCCCCCGCTTTCACTAACATGGCTTCTTTCACAGGAAATTCCGTGACCCGCCCAGTGGCCAGAAAGCTGATTTCTTTGAGATTTTTGCTTCTGATGATACCCGGAAAAGAGGCAGAAACATCGGTATTGGCTTGAATCACTTCAAACATTTTAACCGGACGTACAATCGCATTATTACTTTCTGTGGGGGGCGCTTCGCTGCAACCTTGAAGAAAATACAATAACGTTAATAGCAGCAAACGTATTTTCATAACAACATCTTCCTTGTGTTTGAAAGCCCCAAGGTCGTGGTGGATCCCATCCCTCAGTGCTTTCTGATAACCAACGACCGAGGTTAACACTCCGCTCAGTCAAAATTCACATAACACTATGATAAATTAATGTTTTTCACAATGCATTAACCACAACAACACCACATTAGCGACAGATTATGAGCAATATAGTGCGTGATTGTCTTTTAAATAGACTATCTCGCGATCTGCAAGACTAAAATGGGTTGGCAATGGGCATCAACTTAGGTGGGTGGGTGAGCAACGGCTGACACGGCGTATCACAAGCATTATCAATAAAGAACGCCCACCGTGGGGCGTGAATTCTACCCTTCCCCTACGACGATTGATCATCCCTTGCTCGCGTTACAAATAACTTTGACCGCTGCAGGGTTTTTCACGTTCCACATTGCTTACGCTATACCCACGAAGGATACTGCATTAAGGTTGCCCGCTATACACTGTCAGGGCATACCCATTTCATTTGTTTTGTGGAAAAGGACACGCCATGAGAGGGAACATCACCTCGTTTCTGCCCGAAAAAATGTACGGTTTTATTAAAGGGGATGACGGTAAGGATTATTTCTTTCATGCCAATGAATTTATCCAGCATGACCATCTCGACAAATTAAGTGATGACGCGTTTGTTGAATTTGACCAACAAGCGACCCCAAAGGGCTACAAAGCGAAACGCTGTCGCCTGCTTAACCCGGTCGAGATCCTCACTTATATCGAACCCGACCACTGTCTGACTTCAAGCACCCCTACGATTCATGGCTGGGAAGTGATTGAGCACGGGGAATGGTTTGTGCACGGTTCCTCTTCCGATTCAGCAGATGACGCAAAGAAGGATGTTATTCTCAGTGCCGAATTGCTCGGCGCTAACGCCATTGTGGATCTGGAATATTACAAAACGACCGGTTCAAGACTGGGACAAAGAAAAGGGACCTACTATTACACCGTCCACAATTTTCGGGGGCGTGTCATGACAGTCGCAAAACGTCATTCCCAAGGTACCTACCGTTCCGATGACTTACTGGGACTCAATCAACGCGCCGATGCGGTCAAAGTCGCCATGTCAGAAAAAACCGCAAAAAGTAAAAAAAAGAGAAATAGTGTGTGGCTGGTGGTATTGGCGTTATTGGGGGGATGCTGGCTGTCTCTGCCTTTCTTGTATACGTGTCTCTTTATACCCGCCTTCGTCACGGTGCTTTTTGTTTTTGGCTACGCCGACGATCACGATGCTTGGCTGGAGCCCGACGCGTCTTTTACCCCCTAAATCGAAAAAAGCCCCTGTCTCCAGGGACTTTATGAATACTGCTATGACACTTAAATGTTTCGCGCGATGTTGGCATAAATCTTCGCAGCTGCGACGATTTCTGCGGTATCACAGCGCTCATCTTTCTGGTGCGCTAAACGCAAGTCACCAGGACCAATACCGATGGTTGGCACTTGGTATTTGTCGTTTGTTGCGAAGCCATTGGTGCTGAATTCCCATTTGAACACTTCACCGTCACGGTGCAACGTATCTTTCATGGCCACTTGGCCCGCTTCTACCAATGGGTGAGAGCGGTCTGTTTCCCATGCAGGTAGGAAGGTGTGCAATACCACTTCTTTACCCGTGTAAGCGTAGCCCACTGCATCATAGATTTCCCATGTTGCATCAGTGCCTTCAACAATACGGTCCATCTCTTTTGCGACGATTTCTTCGGTTTCACCCAGTGCCAAACGGCGATCAAGGTAAATCGTACAGCGGTCAGGAACGGCATTCAGTGACGCTGAACGGCATTCGATGTTCGACAGAACCACAGAGCCTTTTTCGCTCACGCCCACTAGCGCATCAAATTCTTGCTGCTGACGTTCAACGTTGGCAATAATTTGATTCATTTTGTAAATCGCGTTCACACCGTTCTGCGGTTGAGAACCGTGTGCAGATTTACCCGCCGTGGTGATTTTGTACATCGCGCGACCACGATGACCGACAGCAAGACGCAAGCTGCTTGGCTCACCGATAATGCAGTAAGTCGGTTTAAGATCGTGCTCTTTCAATGCTTGGTAAAGCAATTCGCCGTCGAAATCTTCTTCCATTACAGAAGCCGACACCAACAGGGTTTTGCCTTCTAGCAAGCCACAATGCTTCATCGCATGCGCGCCGTATACCATCGCACACACTGACGATTTGGTATCAACACTGCCGCGTCCCCACAGCACGCCATCTTCAATGTGGCCACTGAACGGTGGATGTGTCCAATCGGCTTCATCCTTCGCATCAACGATATCGATGTGTGCATCGTACATGAAGACCGATTCACCATTACCGATGCGACCCAGCACGCTACCATGAGAGTCCACAAGGATCTCATCGTAACCCAGTTTTTCCATTTCGCGGATCACACACTCGGCAGCTTCACGCTCATCACCCGTCAAAGTTTTGCATTGAATAAGACGGCTGGTGAAGTCAATTAAATCGTCTTGAATACTATCCAGATATTCGTTGATAGGATTTGTCATTTCTGTTTTTCCATTACATAAAACTGGCGCTAATGTAGTGGGAAATTGAAAACTAAAACGTGATTGCCCTCACGACTATTTGAAAACAAGCGAAAAAACCTTAAAAATATTTTAAACCATCAACTTGAACGTTAATTCAACAACATGAGGCGCACTTACCCGCACGCAACGCAAACGATTGATTTTCATTGCAATAAGAAAGAACAGCCCCYACTCACGCTGTGATACACTGCACAATTTTGGGATATTCCCTCTCTGTAGTGCCGTTTCGTGAACGCGAGCTTTAAATAAAAACAAAATACCTATTTGGAATAAACATCACAGTATTTCAGGCGTCTTCGTTCCTACCTTTTAATGATGACAATGCTATTTCGTCGTTATAAAAAAGAAGAGTAACCTTACTGTCTGTCATGGACTAATTAAGCCCCTATAAGAAAGCCCCGTCATCCCACCAGCACGTTTTGCACAGGAGGATAACGGGGCTGTATTTTTGATAAAAGCTTATTGGATGACGTAAATAGCGATCATGTTGTGAATTCGCAAAATGCGCCCGTTATGATCACACCACTTGTACATACAAGTCGTGAATTTCAACATTGCTTGGTACACGTGGGTTACCGCCCAAACAAGGATCATTCAACGCTTTGCCTACCCACTGATCTAAGTCGATCCCTTCTACACCCATTGATGAGAAGCTGACCGGAATGCCCACACGTTGCGACAACATGAAAATAGCGTCAATGCAGGCGTCCGCCGCTTGAATGTCATCCATGTCTGTTACATCACAGCCCATCGAAACCGCAATATCACGGAACGGACGAGGGTTATCCTGCGCATTAAAACGGCACACATGTGGCAAGATAATGGCATTACAGACACCGTGTGGCAGGTTGTGGGTCGCCCCAGGTTGGTGTGCCATGGCATGCACTAAACCCAAGCCAGCACTGTTGAACGCCATGCCCGCCAAGAACTGAGCACACGCTAACTGATCACGCGCCTCCAGATTCAGGCCATCATCGACTGCCACAGGCAACCACTGCGTAATTAAACGAATCGCTTCTAACGCCGTTGGTTTGGTCAATGTATGGCTGCCGACCGACACATAGGCTTCTACGGCGTGCGTCAATGCATCCATCCCCGTGGCCGCCGTCACATGCGCGGGTAAGCCCAGCATCAAGGTCGGATCATTCACGGCAATATCCGGAATTTGGTGGTCATCAATAATGACCATCTTCACCTGCCGTGCTTCGTCAGTGATCACCGAGTTGGAGGTCACTTCCGCAGATGTCCCAGCGGTAGTGTTGATGGCAATAAAGAAATCGCCATCTACTACTACTTTTCCTATCCCTTCGTAGTCGCTGATTTGTCCGCCGTTAGAGGCAATGATGCGAATCGCTTTGGCGCAGTCGATGGCGCTACCACCTCCTACTGCAATCAAACAATCACAATCAGATGCTTGATACTGTGTGGCCCCTTTATGCACCAAGGTTGCGGTTGGGTTTGGCACGACATCATCAAACACCACGTATTCAAATTCCAGCGCTTCCAATGCGGTAAATAACGTGTCCAGCACACCGTAATCAAGCAGCTGTTTATCGGTAACAACAAACGCACGGGTCAGATCTTTTTTATGCCCAAGGTTAGTGATCGCTTCTTGCACTGCGCCTTCCCCGGCAATGCTTAATTTCGGTAATTTCAGTGAAAATGCCATGGCTACCGCTCCCCCTTACTTCTCAACCACGCGCAAGCCGTACGACTTGAACTTATCCAATACCACATCCATGTCGGCATCCGACAACACAGGTACGTCAGCTTGTACGGCCAACGTTTTCAGGTATAGCTCAGCCAACACTTCCACTTCATGGGCCAACCACAAGGCTTTCTCTAATGTCGCTTCTGCCGCGATCAAGCCGTGGTGTTGCAGCAAAATCGCTTTACTGTCTTTAATGCCGGCTTCCACGTAACGCGCCAACTCGGTGCTACCGAACGTCGCGTAAGGCACACACGGGATCACTTTGGCGCCAGACGCCGCCACCATGTAATGAATGGCTGGAATAGACTTGTTTAAAATCGCCACCGCGGCACAGTTAATCGCATGGTTGTGCACGACCGCTTCCACATCCGGACGGCTCTGGTAGCAGGTCAAATGGAACATCCACTCACTGGATGGCAATTTACCTTCTTCAAAGCGGCCATCGGCATCCACATACACAATGTGATCCGGCGTCAGTTTGTCATACGGAATGCCGGTTGGCGTGATCAACATGCCGTCTTGGTATTTCACACTCACGTTGCCAGCCGTGCCTTGGTTCAAACCAAGACGGGTCATTTCAAGGCAAGTATCGATAATTTCTTGAGCAAGTTTGATTCGGTTCATAATCTATTGTCCTATTAACAGGTTGTGACGCCTTTTTTAATGATGATATTGCCGTACTTGGCCGTTTCTCCGGACAGCACAACCGCAAAGCAAGATGTCGCACGCTCATAGAAGGCAAAGCGCTCAACACGTTCAATGGCATCGCGACTGACGTTCTGCGCCTGCATCGCCGCGAGGTATTTTTCTTCCACGCTCGGGTCAAGTTCATCGCCGGGTACCGCCTGCATCATGGCAATCGGCTGGGCGACGTACTGATCCAATTCCATTAGCGGAGCAATGCCCGCCAGCAAGGTGTCAGCCCCTACCCCATCCGCACGGATCACGCAGCGGTTARAGGTGTGAGCGGGAAAATGTGCATCGGCAATCAAGAGTTCATCGCCGTGTCCCATTTCGCACAAAACTTTAAGCAATTCAGGGCTAATAGCGGGGTGAATACCGGTTAACATGTCTCCAACTCCTTCTGACATTGTTGCTGTAACGGTGATTGTGGCTGTAACTCTGACTGTGGAAGTATCACGGTAAAATTCGGTTTCATTGCCGCTTGTGCGTCGGTGATAGAGGGATACACCCCCGCACCAGTAAAGGCATACATCGCCGCCCCAAGCACCGTGGTTTCCGCTTGTTCCACGACCTTCACAGGTAGATTCAAGGCATTGGCTCGCAATTGATTCCACAAGGCATTTTTCGAGCCACCACCGACCACTATCAGGCTGTCGGCTTTAAAATCACTGGCTTGTTCCAAGTGATGAAGACTACGTTTCAATTGCTCCACCAGCCCTTCTAACGCTGCACGATAAATATGACCGCGGGTGGTGTTGATCGTCAGGCCTTGTACACTGCCGCCCTGCGCAAAATGCGGATCAACAATGACGCCATTGCAGCCCGCCGGAATGGCTGACGCTTCATTGATCATGGTGGTGTACTTCTCAGCAGAGGTCGCAACATCGGCATACACGGTATTCGCAATCCACTCCATCACTGCGCTAGATAGCCATTGAATGCCCGGGTTATACAGTTGCCCGCTAGCATCAAATTCAGCCGTAAAGCCTGCGGTGAACCATGCTGGCTGCACCGTTGGCTGACTAACACGTGCCATCAATATTTCCCACGTGCCGGAGCTTAAAATGGGCTGCGATTCCTGTGCACCTGAGCCCACTAACGCAAACTGGGTATCATGACCGGCAGAGATCACGGCAACATGGGCGGGTAAACCTAATTCGTCCGCAATAGTAGGAAGCAATTGACCGACGGAGTCACCCGCATCCACAAATGCAGGGAAGTGTTCCGGCGTTAAACCCAAATAGTTCAAGGTATTGGCAGACCAGTCACGGCTCGACAGCGTCGTCATCATGGAGGTACCCGCCATGGTACGGTCGGTGCTCATTACGCCCGTTAAACGATGGGTCAGCATGGATGAAATAAACAGCCATTTGTCCATCTTGGCGTAGACAGCTGGCTCATTCTCTTTCAGCCATTTGAGCTTAAACAAGGTATTGAAACTGTAATTACCCACGCCACTTTCGGTGAAGACCTTATCGATGCCCAATTCCTGAAGGGTTTGTGGCATCACTTCTTGGGTTCGCGGACATTTCCAGGAAATAATCGGATAAATTTGCTGACCATCGGCATCAAACGGGGCGCCATCCACCCCGAAGGTGGTGACGGCAACGCCTTGAATGTCTGCGATATTGATCTGCTGAGTCACTTGCTGGCAGCAAGTCACCAATTTTTGCCAAATCGCATCAAAGCACCAAATGTGGTATGTCGCTTTGTCTGTCGCATGGCCAGTCGGGGTGGACGTTTCGTTTTTAATGTAGTGTGACGCTTGAATCTTGCCGGTGTGATCAATGGCGATTGCGCGAACGTTCGTTGCACCACAATCCAGAATAATCGATAGACTCATAACCACTCTCTTCAAAGAAAGGGGGGAACGGGTGCTCCCCCCCTTGGCCTAGATGATGACTGCGTGCTTACTTATACAGTGCACTGAAGTTCTGGCAGGCACGGTAGTCTTGACCTTCCGCATCCTGACCGAACGCTGACCAAGTATGTGGACGGAACACCTTACCGTCTTCCACGTTATGCATTGCGACAGGAATGCGCAGCATTGAAGCCAGTGTCAGCAAATCAGCCCCCACGTGACCGTAAGTGATCACACAGTGGTTCGCGCCCCAGTTCGCCATCACGGAATACACATCTTTGAATGCCCCTTCCCCGGTTAAGCGAGGCACAAACCATGTGGTTGGCCAAGTTGGGTTAGTACGCTCATTCAAGACTTCATGCACGTTCATTGGCAGATCCATTGAATGGCCTTCTGCGATTTGCAGGACAGGCCCCAAGCCTTTGATCATGTTGACACGGTGCATGGTGAATGGCATGCCGCCTTTGGTCAGGAAGTTGGATGAGAAGCCGCCGCCACGGAAGTACTCCACGTCTGCTGGTGGCCAGCAGGTTGCTTCCAGACACTTATTGGCATCTTCTGCCGTCATGTCCCAGAACGGTTTGATCACCGGATTACCTTCGCCATCACGCGCTTCACCGGCACCGTCTAGCGCTGCTGAGCCCGAGTTCACCAAGTGAATGAAACCGGAATCAGGACGGAAGCCACTCACGCGCTCTACCGAGTCTTGTGACCAGTAAGTACGTACGTCACAAAAGATTTGTGATTGGCCCGTTAGCAACTTACCAAACAACATGTTTACGCCGTTCAAGCTGTCGTTTTCTGTTGCAACTGCCAATGGTTCACGGATACCCGTCCAGTCAAACGACGAGTTCAGAATAGCTTCCATGAAGTCGCCGTTAGGCAGGTGATCCGTCCAATGACGCTGGCCTTGGAAACCGCTGACAATCGCGTTATGCCCCAACGCTTCTTCGCCGAATCCCATTTCAGCCAGTTTCGGGTTACCTTGCATCAAGTCGCGGACAATCATGGTCATCTTCACCACGGTTTCCCAATCCTGCTGCTTGCGGGCATCATCCATTGGCTGCTTGTTGTAATCTTTCCCTTCACGGCAGTTTTCTTTCGCCCATGTCAGGGCAATTTCAAACTCTTCGTGGTCGTAAATTTCACGGTCAAGACGGCGTTTAATTTCCGACATATCAACGTATTCATTACGCATGCCGAGGTATTCTTGGAAGAATGCAGGATTCACGATAGAGCCCGCGATCCCCATCGATACCGAACCGATCGACAGATAGGACTTACCACGCATTGTCGCGACCGCTAAACCCGCACGGCAGAAACGGATCATCTTGTCTTGCACGTCTGCTGGGATGCTGGTGTCGCTGGCATCTTGTACTTCTTCACCGTAAATAGAGAAGGCAGGCAAACCCAATTGTGAGTGCGCCGCCATGGCAGCAGCCAAGTAAACGGCCCCCGGACGTTCCGTCCCGTTAAAGCCCCAAATCGCTTTTGGCATGTGCGGATCCATGTCGATGGTTTCTGTGCCATAGCACCAGCAAGGCGTCACCGTCAGTGATACACCGACATTTTCACGTTTGAACTTCTCGGCACAGCGAGCGGCTTCTGCGACCCCACCGATCGTGGTATCTGCAATCACACATTCAACACGGGCACCGTTAATGTGGCGTAGGTTTTCTTCAATGAAAGCCGCTGCCGATTTCGCCATGTTCATGGTTTGTTCTTCAAGAGACTCACGTACACCCATACGGCGACCATCAATTGTTGGGCGGATACCAATTTTGATTAAGTTAGACATATCGTTACCTTTTAAATTATTGAATTTTTTTAAATTAAGAATGCAGGTTCAGAGATTACGTAAAGCGATAGATTTAGCGCTGTGTGCTTAGGCTTTACACCCCTTAGCACCGAAGTAAATCAGGTACATAAAGCTCACAAGCGGGATAACGAATGCGGCTTGAATACCGTAGCTGTCAGAGATATGACCCATGATGGCGGTCAGCACGGCACCACCCAGAATTGCCATGATGAGGCAGCTACCGCCGAACTTGGCGTCTTGTCCAAGGTCACGCAGTGACAAGCCAAAGATGGTTGGGAACATCAGTGACATACAGGCTGAGATACCGACCAGTGCATAAACCCCTGCGGTGCCGCCAATCGTAATCAGAATGAACGTGAAGATAGTTGCCAGGGTCGCCAGTGCAGAAAGCAATTTCTCAGGCGCGATGTACTGCATCAAACCGACACAGATAAAGCGGAAGGCACTGAAAGTAATGATGGAAATCAGCAAGTAAGTCGATGCATCCGCTTCCGTCCCGCCCACTTGGGTCATCACGTAGCGAATCGTCCAAGACCAGCAACCAATTTGGGCGCCAACGTAGAAGAACTGACCGATCACCCCGCGGACAAAGTGTTTCTTCTTCATCAAGCGGCCGAAAGCGTCTTTCAGTGAGCCCTGTGCGACATCCACCGCATCACTGGCTTTAGGCATTTTGGTCAGGGCAATCGCAATCCACACACAGATAATCACGGCAGCCACACCCAGATAAGGCATCATGACGGCGTTCAACTCAGCAGTTTGAATCGTCGCAAGTTGCTCCGCGGACATTTGCGCACGTTCCGTATCCGTCGCCGGATTCAACTGTGACAAGATGTAGAACTTACCGATCACCACACCGGTAATAGAACCGACCGGGTTAAAGGCTTGCGCAATATTCAGACGACGTGTCGCGGTCGCCTCTGGGCCCATGGCAATAATGTAGGGATTAGCACTGGTCTCGAGGATAGACAGGCCACCGGCAAGCACAAACAAGGCCATTAAAAATGGCATGTATGCCATCGCTTGTGCCGCTGGATAAAAAAGTAACGCTCCCCCCGCAAATAACCCTAAGCCTAATAACACACCGGCTTTATAGCTGTAGCGTTGAATAAAAATCGCCGCGGGTAATGCTAATACAAAATAGGCACCGTAGAATGCAGTCTGCACTAAGCCTGATTGCATATCCGTTAGTGTGAACACTTTTCTAAATTGAGCAATCAACACATCCGTCATATTATTTGCCAAGCCCCAAAGGGCAAAGCAGCTAGTTAATAAAATAAAGGGGATGAGTACCGCTTTTGGGATCACTTCCTGTTTATTTTCATTAYGTATGGGGGCATGTAGGGTATCAGTCACAATAATTTCCTTTATTAAAGATATACAGCATCCACGCAAAAACAGTAGGGATGTTTTTGCTACCTTTTATTGCTATTTATTATTGGTTGATCAGAACAATATTGTACTTTTCTTCAAGGTATTGCTTTGTTTCACTTTCGAGCGATATATTTGTCACCAAATAATCGATATCTTTGGTATCACAAATTTTGAGTAAACTTTTTTTCTTGTATTTGGTTTCATCCGCAATGACGATGGCATGATCAGCCACTTCGAGTAGCATCCGCTTGATGTCTAGATTGATTTCATTGGAATCCCAGATCCCTTTATCAAAATCAAACCCGCTACATGAGATCACACTGAAATCTAAATTTAATTTAGCAAGTGCTGTTTTCGTCAATGACCCGTAAAAACCTTCATATTTAGCGGAATATTCTCCCCCTAAACAAATAACTTTAATATTGTCTTTTTTAGCCAGTGTCGCGACAGCATTCATGGAATTTGTCACGACAGTACACGGAATATTGGGTAGTTCTTGTGCAAATAACCAACTGGATGTACTGGCATCTAAACCAATCATTGCACCTTCAAACATTTCACACACGATTTTTTCGACCAAGGTTCTTTTTTTATTTACGTTCGCTTTTGAACGATTAATAAAAGATGTCCCTGCATCGTCAGCTTGATAGCTGATGGCTCCACCGTGAACACGAATTAATTTACCTTTCTTTTCTAAATCTTTTAAATCACGGCGAATGGTTTCCAGTGAAACATTATATCGGCTCGAGAGGCTAATTACTGTCGCACTGCCGGTTTCATCTATTTCTGCGCTGATTTGTTGTTTTCTAATATTCATCTTACCCTCCCGAAGACAGAGCAAGTATTCAAAAAAACGTCCCTCAGAGATGCGGTGTACATCACACTCCGCTCTATGTTGTGGTACAAATTTGAGCAAGATCACCCTTATTGACAAAAATACGACCACAAAAACAAACATTCTCAGTCATAAAAACCAGACTTCATGCCCGATTTTGTCAAAAACCACGGGAAACGGGCAAAAAGCCACAAAAACGGGCGTGAATACCGTGATACAGGCGAATTCAGTCATGCGACAATCCACAAACGGGCAAGCACAAAAAAAGTAAAGAGAAAAATGAAAAATAAAGAATGGGCGCAATGCGTATGAGCCGGAAACAGGCCGGTTCAAAACAACAGAGAGAACAGGGAGAAAAACAGAAAGCCAGAAAAACGAGAGACCGCTATAGAACAGAATGCATCCCCTAAAACGGCACGCCCACCAGCTGCACGTCACCAGTTGGCCATGGCTGGTTCAGTTCGACATACATGCCATCACTAATCGGCACCCACTCTCCGTAACGGTTTATCATGTACAACTTGTCGGCGTTGCGATACTCACTGCCTTGGTAGAATTGCGCGGAGCCAAACAGAAAGGCGAATGCATCCCCCGCTGCTTGTCGATCATGGTGGATCCGCCTCAACATCTGTTTCACCCAGCCTTGCTGACGGTACGCCGGTAGCACGCACACTTCCGAAATACCGCCAATGGCATACGGCACACCGTCACTGACCAATGCTTTTTCATGGACCGCCACTTGGCCCACTAACTGATTATCGGTACTCCATAATAAATAGCGGTGCTGCGGTACATCACGCACATAACGCTGCGTTTTGAAAATCTGGTCTTCTTCACCGGTAAAACACGTGCTGAGCAAGATGCGCAGCTTTTTATCCAGCACCTCATCGACATCCTCATCACGCTTGTATTCAATAAACAGGGATTCCACATCGAGACATTCTACGTACATCACCCATTCTCCTTCTATCGAGCCATTACCCGTCATCGATATCACGTTATTCTCCGCTCACTCAATGCTCAGTCCGTCGTTCACTGGCTGGCGTCACACTTTTTACCCCATAAAAAAAGCAGCGTGTTGAGTCACCTCATACACGCTGCTTGTTGTCCCACACCGAAGCGGCGAAACGCGCGCCGCCAAGTCAGTGAATTGGCGTTAAGGGATACATTGCGCTGGGCTTAATCAATCAGGGTCAATGAATCCAAAATGCCTTTGCCGCTGTGAATGCCGCCTTCGTTTTCACTGGCCGGTTTACTGCGGATCAAATACCCTGCATAGCCGTCCAGTTCGGTCACGGGCTCACCATTGAAATAGGCGGTGAACAAACCAATTTCGCTGACCAGATCGGTCACCAAGCTTGGCTGACTGTCACGGACGGCGACGGTCGGCACGTCGCGCTCGTGCGGGTATAAACGCTGCATCAACGCCCACGCATCATGATCGTCTGCGGGTAACTGACGGAGTGTGTCCGCAATATCCGCCCCAAACACACAATGGCCACCGCCTTCCCCTTGGTTTTTCAGCACCCACTCTGCTTGATTAGCCTGCGTGGTAAACCAGTGAATCGTATCGGCGTTCACCGGTTTCATCTCGGCCAATACGCTTTTGATCAACGCCGCTTCTTCCAAGCTGATATCCCAACGGGCATAGTCGGCGGCGGGCATCATGGTTAACTGCATTTGCATTGACTTACTGGTCGCCAATTGCTGGCTGATGGTCGCGTTCACCGCCACGTGATGCTGTTCAATGAACAGACGTGTTTGGCTCAACGTATGGCAGCAAACCGGCTCATTCAATTCCGGCGCGCAATAGTCGCTGTACTGGTAGCCCGCGCGAAGATACACCACGTCTATCGGGCCGATATCCGCCAATAGCAACCGCTGATTTTCGCCCGTGGCTAATTGGCTGCTTAATTGTTCAAAGGTACGACGCACCGTACGCACACCCAACTGCTGCAACGCCACTTCCAACAAATGCTGGTCATACACATTGTCTTCGTTCTTTTGTACCACCATCAAGAACGTGGGTTTGCCCTCGCCATTGAAATCAGCCTGTACCCGTTTCGCCGCCGTGGCAATCGCTAACGCCAATTGGGTTAAGCCTTGATTCTCGGCGGGGGTGGCCGTTTTATCTTCCAGCCAGTGTTGGTACACCTGCGACCATTGATCTTGCAGATATGCGTGAAACTCGGTGGCACGCTGACCAAATGGACCCATGCCTGCCGCAATGCCGTTAAATTCGATCACTTTGGCCCCATGCTGGCGATCATCCATAAAGTCGGTACGCATCAATAACAATGGCTGACGGGCAGGATGCAACCGTGCCGTGGCGTTCCAGTGGGCTTGCAGATGCAACGCCAATAAACGCCCGAAAAACGGATCCGCCTTGCCCATATCACGCAGTGAGGCTTGCAGAAAATCATGATCGTCCGACACGCGACTGATCAGCTTGGTGATCAGGGGCGTCACACGACGCAGATGCTCGAACACGTCGCGCTCCATCGTCATCGGTGCCAAACTGAACGGACAGTGGCGAGCGGTATTGTCTGCCTGACGGAAAGCGACCCCGTGCATAATGGCCCATTCACAGGCGTCTTCAATCATGGACGCAGCCGGCAGTGACATCGTCTCGTTATTCGTTGTGTTGTTTTTCATCATCGTACTATTCGTTATGTCGTTATGTCGTTATGGCTTTACCTATCAAGACGCCTCGCGAGAGAAAAAGACGAAAAATAATTCTGCTTTTTTGGAAATAATAGTCCGAGAGGCCGAAAACACGATCAATGACGAAGGCCTCCCCAAACAAAACGTGATGCAGGTTTGTCGCCACGTCTAAAAAGCCACACGTCTACGGTGATGCTGAAAAAAATATCGCCCTTCGGTGAGAATATTTCTCGCACCCTACTCACACTTCTCTGTCGAAAAATGGCCTTGATGGATCCCTCTTTCAGCACGCGTATTCTTACGCCCTCTTTGGCGACAAGCCGCAGCCAGCTTGGTCTGGCACCTGTTTTACACCAGCGAGCCCCCACGAATTCAGGCAATAACGCCGGTGTGATCCAGGGCGCGATAACATACCGACGCGCAAGAGGGCAGATGCAAAAATTTCTCAAAAGCACGCCCTTTTTCGAGCGCCATTCTCACGTTAAGCCAAATAGTATAGTCAGCATATTCACTATTCAGCATGACCGATTTGGAGCAAACACATGCATTGGCAGAGCAGACTCGTACAACCACAAACACTGGCAGCACCGGGCTTTGAATCTTTAGCGACCCCTACCTACCGCGGGTCAACCGTCTTGTTTAATAAACAAGCGGATGTGGTTGATGCTTGGGACCAAGCAAAAGGCGGTTACAGCTACGGCCTGTACGGTACACCAACCACACTGGAATTATCGGGACGTATTGCACAGCTAGAAGGCGCATTGCACAGCTTCGTGGTACCGGGCGGCCAAGCCGCGATTGCCTTGGTGTATTTCGCATTATGTAAAGCAGGCAGCCACGCATTAGTACCGCATAACGCGTACGGTCCGAACAAAGAAATGGCACAAGGCCTGCTAAAAGGGTTGGGCATTGACGTTGAACCGTACGACCCACTTATTGGCGCCGGCATTGCCGACCTTATCCGTGACAACACCGCGTTGATCTGGGTGGAAAGCCCGGGCTCTGTGACCATGGAAATTCAAGATGTGCCGGCTATCTGTGCCGCGGCACATGAGAAAGGCGCCTTGGTTGCTATCGATAACACCTACGCTGCTGGCGTGTTGTTTGATGCCTTCGCCCACGGCGTCGACATCAACATGCAAGCACTGACCAAATACGTTGGCGGTCACAGTGATCTGCTACTGGGTACGGTTTCTGTCAATACGGAAGCGTTGAAAGAACAAGTCGGCGGCACCTTCAAGCAGCTGGGGCTTGCGGTTTCTCCGGACGATTGCAACCTTGCCCTACGCGGCCTGCAAACCCTTGGTTTGCGCTTGGCACACCTTGAGAAATCGACATTGGAAGTGGCGGAGTGGCTATCCAACCATCCGGCTGTGTCGCAAGTCTTCCACCCTGCATTCCCGTCTTGCCCAGGTCATGAGATCTGGAAACGTGATTTCACAGGGTCAAGCAGCGTGTTCTCTTTCTTGTTCAGCGACGACTACACCGCCGAGCAAGTGGAAGCCTTCATCGACACCCTTGAAATGTTCAAGATCGGGATGAGCTGGGGCGGCGTCACCAGTTTGGCGCTGGTCTACCCGAACATCGAACGTCCGGGCAAAGATTACGCGGGTCGCTTGGTGCGCTTGAACATCGGCCTTGAGCACACACCAGAGCTGATTGCGGATCTGGAACGCGCCATGGTCGCAATCACTCAGTAACCGCAGGTTACAGCCATACCGATACACCGCCTTGGTGACGCCACTCCCTCAATCGGCGTCATCAAGGTTTCCCCTCTCCATTTCAAATCGACACGAATTCAAATGGGGTCAGTGG
>NZ_JAKJSN010000069.1:0-22938 GCF_050337005.1 Photobacterium japonica
ACTAAGTACAACCGTACCCCCTGTTGAGCTAACCCTAATGGCATGATTGTCGCCATCTGCGTTTTATGTTCAGCGTTGTCATATTCAACCGTGATCAGCCTATCTTCATACAATCCTTCGCTAATTAGACTCAGCACCTTTGGGTCCACTTTAGGTGCAAGTAGTGGCATGCTTTCACTGACCACGCGAATTTTATTTCGCCAATTATTAGCTTTCATATTGGTAGGATCGTGCTCCAAGTTATACCGAGCTTCATCAAAATAGGATTCCAGCGAATTCAAAATATTGCTGGGAAGAACCTGTTTAAGATATTGTTCCGCAAAGCTGAGCAACAAGGATTCTTGCGTCGTTAAGTAATTAGCACTTAAACCATGATTAATTTTTCGCCAAGAGTAGCCGTACGGTTTGGAGCGAATGTCCCTGTTGATCTCAAAATGCTCAGTGAGCATTTCTAAGTTACGTTGTATTGTCCTAATGCTTCTTTCAATGCCTATTTCCTGAAGCTGCATGTGCAATTCTGGCGCGGTAACTTTCTTATGACGAGGGATCCGTTTTAATATTTCAAAGGCAAGAATCAGCGACTCATGCATATTCTTTTTGCTCGTCAAAATCACACCACTCAGAAAATAAAAAATAACCACCGGACAATTAACCTTTAATTGTCCAGCTTCTTACTTTGCAGTCCACTCTGCGTTACAACAATGCTACCTGAGTCTGCGACATTTTGTGACGCTGCAAATCGATGCGACATAGACGAGTAGAAATAAGACAAGGATCAGATTTATCCATGTGAATGGAGAAGGAAAAAGGCAACGCTGGATACTGACAGTAGCTTGCCTAGCGGAAGTTTCGTAATAACTTCGCATAAAGTCTGTGATTTTAAATGACCGTCCAGCTAGTCGGGGTCACTTCGGCGACCTTGTTTAAACACACATTTGGACAGAAACGCGTTAGAGTATTTGCATGAATCATGCAAATACATGAGTGACCTGAAGTATGACAAAGTTGGTAGATCGACTTGTGCTTTAACAAGTTAAACCACTATTAAGTATTTTCATATTAATAAAAAGCAATCAGAATAGAAAGACGGGAAATATCATACTTAGGTGGTTGAATGATTTATAAATTTGTCGCAAAGCAGTTTATGGATGATTTCTTTGAACGTGGATGTTTAAGGTTAGGAACAATTTTAGACTTCAATGATATCGTCACACATGGTACAGCAAGAGGTGACACTGGCGAAGGACAACACGGTGTTATTCGTCAAATTGAAGGTGAATTAAAAGTACAAGGAGGGAAACCTGAGCCAATCGTAGACGAAATATTTAAAATCGAGGGTGATGGGCAGTTCACACTTGCTGATATTAGCCTACAAGTTTCAAGACGGTGTGGGAATGGCTTCCTTTTCTGTACTAGCAATGAGTACACTGACAGCCTCTTTCGGCGCTGGAATTTAGAGGAGAAGACAGACGCTTGCTATCAAATTTACAATCCACATGGTTTCTTTCAAGAAATAACAAAAGTAATCATAAACAGTGTATCAGAATACGGCTTTAGGGATGTAGTCTACACACCAGATCCAATACCTTACGATTCTCCACACGTTACGGAGAGTCCAGCCTTCACAAAGGAAGAAAACAAGTATTCGTGGCAAAAAGAAAACCGATGTGTTTGGCAACCACTGCTCCCACCAACCATAGTTAAACCATGGATTATTGAAGTCCCTGATGCTCGAAAATACTGTCGCCCATTTAAAATTTTGGAGCATGGGTCAATCAAAAACTATGAGTCCACCGCAGAGATAGCTTAGGTTCTTCCTCATAGACACAAAGGGGGGTGCTTGGTCACCCTTTTAATCTATATTATTTACACCACTATCGAAAATTCCTTCACTCCTCAAGACGTTTCAAATGCATGAGTAAAACTTAGTCAAATTATTGCTTATCGAAGAGGATATGGAGAGAGCTTCTGCACACTTTGGGGCATGAACGTGCCAGAACCGGTCGTTCTGACACGAGTAGGGACAGAAATGGCTTTAAAATCTCTGAGGATTGGATAAGCTGAGATTGGGGAAAGATAGCAGACAGCTTTTTTCTTTTATTGTACCTTTCTGACCCCATTCTCTCTCCGTCATTTAGGTAAATTTAAACTTCGCACTTACCTTTTTGAGATCTATATCTACATCAACTTATTAAAGTCAATATCATAACCAGCGGCCTTCATCTCCTTTGCAATATCAAGTTGCCAGTCCTTGTCATTGATATAGACAATGCCACTTATATCGTTGGGTAATTCAATCGCTCCCTCTACTAAAGGAGCTACATTTTCTCGACCTATTTTCCCTATAAGGAAACCGTGCTCAAAAACTACGTTTTGCCTAGCTCTGTATTTAAGCTTTCCGACCTCGGCTTCATTTTTCACATTTCCCATATCATCAGGTGTATACAAAACGATACCGAACCCCACATCATTCGAGTAGTTCTCAATTTTCTCTATTATTGTCATGCTACGACTCGCTTGCTCATGCAGTATAATTGCATCAAAGCCAAGCTTCTCAATAAAGCGGGCAGTCCGCTCTTTTGCCTCCCCATCGTGTCCATGAACAATAAAGACTTTGTTCTTTGGTTTTTCAGATTGAGTTACCTGAACAACTGCGTCTTTTTCGCGTTCTATCTCTCTAAAATCATATTCATCATTACTAACATCAATGATTAAACTATCGATATAAGCCAACATAGTTTGACCATCCTCACGCCAGAACCTCTCTAGATCACTTTCACCGCGCCTGAACGTGGAGCCAAAAAAATGTGTAAGCTTGGCATTCAGAACTGAAGTTTCACCAGGTAGACTATCATCCAGAAACTGTGAAAATTTACGACGCCACGTATTAAACCGTTCAGCACCAAAGTCTTTACCTCTAGCTTCAAACGCTTCTAAAACCTCGCCTGTCAATCTCTCTTTGAAATGATTTAGACTTTCAATAACTTTTTGCTTATCCATTCTCTCTCTCTTGAAAGTTAACATTGCATTAACCCAACAATTGCATCAATTAGTATACCTACGCACTTTGGGATTTTTTACGCATCTATTTAACGCTATGATTCAACGTAAGTATCTGTTTTTTTTATATCTGCTTCATCATATCCCATAAAATCACAAACGTGAAACTAGAGCAAGATGGGGTATTTCAACCCTCCTCTCTTTTGCTATAGGGAAATCTATCGAAAACTTTTGAAGTTAGACTGATGTGATTTGCTTTTGGTAACGCTGAATGGGGCATAAATGAGCTAGGGATGATCCATCAGTTACGGCACATATTAGTTAACCCCTATTGTTATAAATATCAGATCGAATTTGAGCCCCCTCAAACTAATCACCTACCATGAATCTACCACTCGACGCCTGGAACTAATTTTTTGCTGGCAAACCATCCAACAGCGACACCAACCCATGTGACTATCCAAAAAGAGAACTCCCCATAAGGGAAGATAGACCCAATCAAAAATGGATTTATACACGTCCAGATTGCAAAAATTTACATCTGATGGTTTCTTTTTTCATTTCTCAGCTCTCGCTCTAAAGCCTCTGCTTCATGATTTCGGCCTTCATTTTCTTCCATTAGCTTATCCTTAGAATTTAAGCCAAAAATAATCGATAAAATAATAGTTTAAACACCCATAAAAAACAGACACTTAACTCACAGAAAAAAGGCGTGCTTTTGGTTATACCCATAAGCGCACAGTCATTCACCCCCAAATGCGTATGCTTTTGGTGTTTATTTCCCGCAATGCATACGATACACTTAGCACATGCCAACCATAAGCACACAGGGAGATAGCATGGAATTCGCGTACACACGGGTAAGCACACAGACCCAAACCGACAACAGCCAAGAGGTCGACATTCTCAAGCAGTTCCCGAGTATTGAGATTTACCGCGACATTTGCTCAGGCACAATCCCCGCGAATGAACGCCCCCAACTCAGCCGCTTGCTCGACAAGCTGCGTAAAGGGGACACGCTTGTGGTTTGGTGGATTGACCGACTAGGCCGTGATTACCATAACAGCGAGACGGTAATCCGAGAGCTGCTGAACGCAGGCGTCACCATCAAGACAATCAACCAGAACCTAACGTTTGAATACACCGGCGAAGACATGACGGATATGATCACCAACATTCAAATCACGATGATCACCGCAATGGCCGCCGCAGAACGTAAGAATCGACTCGCCAGTGCGGAAGCTGGACGCCAAGCCATCAAACAAAATCCAGAGCTATGGGCTGAGAAGTTCCAAGGGCGCCAACGTGACCAAGAGAAAACGGCCAAGATCATTGAATTACTAGAAAGCGGCATGAGTATAAGGAAGGTGGCAGCAGAGCTTGAATGCAATCCATCGACTGTCCAGCGCGCCAAGAAGCTAATTAGTGTGGACAATGTTGCAAATGACAACAGTTAATGCGACGATATTACCGTAATCAGAAGTCTGCCCAATCGGCAGGCTTTTTTTTGCGCGTCATCCAAGGCTCACCCAATCCGGTGGGCCTTTTTTGTATCAGGAGAAAACATGGACAAGCTGTTAAGCATCAAGGAAGTGGCCGAGATCCTGGGCTGCTCTACAACGACAATCACCCGTCAGATTGAAGACGGAACAATGACACCACCGATCCGCATCGGCCATCGCGTCACGTTCCCACGTTCAGAAGTCGAGGCACTTTTGGCAGCTCGTATCAAAGGGGCAATCGCCAATGACATTCAAGAGTTAGTCATCGACCTAATCATCAAGCGCAAGGAAGCATGATCATGAACACTTACCAGCTAATCGTGGGCGACCGCGTTCACGCCATCCAACTATCCGACCAATACCTGCAATCACTACTAAACAATCAGGGACATACAGCGACAAAACCCCAACAACCCATTGATGAGCCACCAACGGCCAAGCAGGTCAAATTTGCTAAAGGCATCGGCGCCACTCTGAAAATCCCACTACCAGCGGGCATCCTCACCTCCAAGGCAGTTTGCTGGAACTTCATCAACGACAACAAAGAGGCGGCGGCCAAGGCGCAAAAAACGTGGTGAGGGTAGGGGAGACATGGTGCCCCCCCCTATTGGTTTTGCGTGTTCATCCTGCGGTCGAGAACTGCTAACAGCGGGAACAACTGGCCGTCGCAACAGCGCAACAACAACGCACTCGGGAGAGGTAGGCCCCTAGGGGGGGCCCAAAACGGATCGCCCCTCCCCCCACTGTATCGATCCTCCTCCCGAAATCTCACCAATTTTTCAAACTGAGAAACTTTCTTGATAAGTGGAGGCTATCGAGTATGGGTTTTGTCTAGGGGCCGCTTATCCCGAATGTTCAGCGCGGCATTCAGATCAGCATGATTGGTATGGCCACAGGCAACACAGACAAACCGCTGGCCATTGCGATTGTCAGGGGAAACATGGCCACATTCATGGCACATCTTGGAGGTGTAGGCGGGATTAACAAGACGCACTACCGAACCCAATTTCTCCGCCTTCATTTCCATTCGATGCCGGAACATGTACGGAGATACACCTACGAACGCGCGGTTACGTTTGGCGCTTATCGCATTGGTGGTGCCTGGTTCTTTGCCTTCTTTTCGCTTGTTCGGTGCAGATTGAGTCATCCTCTGCACCTCTAGGCGCTCTAGTTTGATCTCATCGTATGTCTGGCAGTAGTACAGCGTTTCCTGCTCGATCATATTTTTGCGAATGTTCGCCTCTTTCCGAGCAATACGGGCCAACGATTCACGCATCTTTCTTATTTTACGAGAGCGAGAAAGAGGGTAAAACACTTCAGCACAGTCGTTGCAGAGATGCTTTTTGCTTTCCACTCCCTTAACCTTATCGCAGCATTTGTCGCACTTGGCCACGGTGATCATCAGGTTTTTATGCACAATGCGGGAAATATTGGCGTTAATGCCATCTTTCCGCTTGGCTAGCTGAGCGAGCTTAGCTGGCGCGAATCGCATTCTGCCCGTTGAATCGGCCACCATCACTCCGCTATTAATGTCGATCCCAACCACAGAAGAACGAACAGACGCTACTCGTTGATAGTATTCCTCATCAGGCACCTCGATGTTGAACGACACATACCAGTGCTCACCGTGCTTACTGAATGAGGTTCGACAGAGTTTGGTTACAGTGTAGGAAATAGACTCGGCCATGCGCACCACGCCGCAATGCATGATACGAACGTGGTTGTGGTCAATGTCGGTGGTTTTGAGTTGGACGTTTGATAAGGAGAAATGCTGGCCATCGCGGAACCGAGCGGGTCGAGGATGTTTGCCCTGTTTTTTGAAAAAGCGTGTGAATGCAGCTTTGAGGTCAGTTTTTATGGCCCCCTGCGCGACAGAGTTTGGCACTCTGTTTTCAGCAATCCACACGAACTTTCCGAGTCCAATACCTGAAAGGCCCTCGGTTGAGCCTTTTGTTTTTTTCATCTGGTTGAACAGTTTGTCGGTGTCGCCAATCCACTTGGTTAGTTGGATTTTTTCGCCTTCTTGGAGGTCGTCGAGATAGGCGTTTATCTCCTCCAACGCGAAATTATACGCCTTACGCCGTGCCGCAGCGTAAATCTTCAACCGATGCGAGATTTCATCGTTGGGATAGATCCTAGTTTTAAATGCAATTACAGCCACACTCCCCCTCCCGTTCAGTCACTCCGAGCACACGCGGATGACACCGACGGGGCGGGGTTCAGTGTTAACGCCGCATCAGTCACTCCGAGCACACGCGGATGACACACCAGGAGGCAGTGATCCAAGCGATCCGTGATCAGTCACTCCGAGCACACGCGGATGACACCCTAACGAGAAACATCAACGTAATCAGCAACTTGCATCATCCTACGAATTGTACGGAATGGTCGAGCCGTTTCCCGCCCAACCCGGCGGCCAATACATTGGCTACGCCTGTTTGCTAATTTCAACAAACATAGTGCGGTTTCCCGCCCTGCCTCAAACTAGGCACATTAAGCGTAGGCAGTAAGAGGGGTACCCGCCACCCAGTGCTAGTTAATTTTCACTTTTAGCCGGATCAGTTTCCAGCGCCTTGATGTAGCGCTCACGCTCAGCATGTCGTTCACTTAAGTACCCATTTTCACGCTGTAACGCCGTCACTTTCTGCGCTAACTCTTTAGTCACCACCTGCTGCGCTTCCAACTGTGTTTCTAGCTGCTCGGATTTCTTGCTGGCCTTTGACTCCTGCGCTCGCAACGCCTGAATAGAATCGCCACGCTCAGACAATAGGTTTTGCGCGCCGGTCAGTTCAGCAGTCACTTTCGCCAGCTCGGTCGCTTGGGCGTTGTGTTCGGTTTGCAATTTCTCCAACTTGGCCAAAACTTCATTTCGTTCAACTTTGGCCTCTGCTGCCTGCTCAACAAGGATCTGCGCCTTAGCTAGCTCCGTGCGCAGGGTTTCGGCCGTATCTGCCAATGCCTTCTTGTCTACTTCCACGCCTTCCAGTTTCTTACGCAGTTCGTCGGTCACAGCCGCATTGGCCTGTTTGTTGGCGTCAATGTCGTTAGCAGCCTGCTGACGGACAGCCATCAATTCCTTCTCAAGTTCGGCGATCTGTTTTGCCTGCTGCTCCACCACGGCGTTCTGCTTAGCCAAACGGTCTTCCGCCATGCCAAGGGAGCTAACTGCTTGATCGCGTTGCTCTGCGGCATCTTCTGCTATGCCCTTGTAACGCATTTCGGCCTCCGCACTGAACCGACTGATCTCGCGCATGAACATCTGTGTGAACTCATTGGAAAACCCCAATTTTTCATACAGCGAACGTTCATTGGCCATGACCTCGTTTTTCCACGCCGTCACGTACTTGTGAACCGTGGCTGTGCTGGATACGTCCGGTAACATGCTCAGAACGATGCGCACGGAGATTTTCTCACCGTTGCCGTATAACTGGGTGCAAATTTCGTTTACACGTTCCTGAATTGAGCCTGTGGTCATGGGTGCCTCGTCGTTTGTCATTCGTGGGGATCTGATAAGTGTTGATTATAAGTCGAGACGCAGAATGTGAACAGTGTTTACCGAACAAACAGCGTTTGTTTTTTGTGATTACATGTTGAGAATGTGAGGTATGTGGCAACATTTTGGGCGTAGCGATTTGTGCTCTAACCAGCAGCATTCTGAGAGTTGACCCGCCGAAAGGAGATCTTGCCAAGCAATAAAAGCGTTCTGTATCGCCCTCTGGAGAACGATCTCCGCTCACAGCCCATCCTATTGGCCTGTCAGGGTGAAAGTCCCACCACGGGGTTTATAGGCGCCTCTGCGTTTGACCTCTGGGTGTGGTGTTTGCTGTGAATTGGTTTAACCAGTGCTGTAGGGCCTGATTTTGCTGCTAACCAGTCCGATTCTGAGCCGTGGACAGTTTTTGTCGTTTCGTGGACACGAACCATAAGATACTACCCACGGTTCAGGCATTCCAGCGCACACCTGAGCTGGTTACCTCCCCCTGTAAGGCGCCCTAAATCGCATTCTAAGCGGATGATTCTATTTCTGGCTTTGGTTGTTGGTCTTGTAGTGAGAAAACGTCGTAGCGGGCGATTTAGGTGGATTCCTGCGGGTTTTGTCGGTTAGTGGAATGGTTGATTTCAGATTCTGCTGGAATGGCGATCCCCTGCTACCCCTAAGGCTAACGTAGTAGCTAAAGATCTACGGGGGTAGGATGTTGAGGGTAGCCATTACCTCCTACCTAGCTCGATTGGATTTCCTCTGAGAAAATAAAAACAATATTCCGTTATGGTGCAAATTCGGAACGGATTTGGGATATACGTAGATCGCTTTAATCGCTTTAATCGCTTCAATCGCGCGCGCATAAATTGATTGATTTAAAGGTGTAGCGATTTGAGCCTAAACAAGTCCTAGTTTGAGAGTGGATTTGCATTTGGTGTAGCGCGGCTGGGTACTCCCTAGAAGTTAACGCCACACTCCCCAGATCCCCGCTTACAGATTTCAAAATTCAAAAACCTTTGTCTATTGGCCGGAGGCGATTTTGCACTGGCTGTGGGTTAACTCTAGCGGAGCGAGTTATCCACAACGCAGTGTTGCTAAATCAGAGATTGCCCATGTTATCCATAGTGCGAGGAACGAGCGCTGTGGGTAACATGGGTAAGGAAAAAGCTAAATAGATCGCTAAAATAAGAGCTAAAGAGATCCTCTGGAAGCCGCGTCCTTACTGGGCTGCGCGGAATTATCACATACAGTTTGTGCAGCTATCACATACAGTTTGTGCAGCTATCACATACAGTTTGTGCAGCTATCACATACAGTTTGTGCAGTCCCTGCTCTTCGCTGTGGTTGTTTTTTGAGTGACCTAAAGGTTCTTTGTTCGTCCTGTTTCGCCTACACCATCTGTGTGTTAGTGTATTGGAATTGGCATAAACTGTACCCAGAGAGCTGCCCATAATGAAAGAGAAGGAAAGGTTTGAGTTAGCAAAACCGCACAACATGGTTCTAATGAAGTGGCCAAAAAACATCACCCCCGTTCAGATTAAGGCGGTTCACTTGGTGACGCTTCGACTGAAGCAGTGGTTAATGAGTAGTGATTTCAAGCCCGACTTTAGCAAGGACGACCCGATCGCGGCTTTTGATGGCATCAAAACCTCGTTTGATATGTCGCTAGACGAATTTGCGACATCCATGCGCGTATCAAAAAAGGCGCTGAAGGCGCATGTTAAGGATGCGGATGGCAATACTGTCATGATGAGAGGGGCTAACAAGCACCTGCCTAAACTGCGAATCCAAGAACACTTTTCTGAAATCCGAAAAATTGAGTGCATGGTCAGCAATTCAAGCATCATTACAGCCGAAGATGGGCTGATTTTACTACCGAACCCGTCTTACGACCCAGAAACGGATAGAGTTCGTTTGGAGACGACGCAAACCGTAGCTGCAATTTTGCAAGACGAACGATTCATGAATAACCGTAGTTTCGTTGATATGCGGCTCCAAATGACGCTGAACAGCGTAATGGCTAGCCACATCTTGGATCGTATTAGCCGATTTAAAGGGAGTGAGCAGGCATTTTCATGCACAGTTGGCGATTTGATCGACCAGTGCGGTATTGATGAAGGGGCCATAAATAACAGGAGCAACTTCATCATGGTAAACCTAACCCGTCCACTGAAACTCATCGCTGAAAAGAGCGAAGGCGTGTGGGAACTGATTGGTAGCGGGGTAAAGGTTACAGCTAAGAAGCGGGGGAAGTTGCTTCGTAGTGATGTCATTAAATTTACGGTTATCTACAACGACCCAGATGCTTTAGGTGTCGAAGAGCTTGTCAGCATTCTGGTCGAGGGCGATCTGGACTACCGGATCATCAAACAGCTTGTTGACCTGTACCAGTTTGGCGTCCCCCATATTGAGCAGGGCAATATCACGCAGGAAATGTTGGATGTTCTGGAAGCCAATATCGAGAAGCTATTCACCCCCGAACAGGAAATGGAAGCGCTGAAATTCGGCGTCAGGGTCGGGAAAATCAGCATGGTCATCCAGTTCAACGAGGCGGGGATGGGTGAGGCTGCGTTGTTGATGAAAGAGTGATACACAGCCCTGGTTAATTTTTTTACCAATATTCCCCAACGGTGAACGTGACTAAAAACGTTTAAAAACAGTGGTTTGACTTTTGTTTTGCCCAAATGTTCACAGTGAACACTCCAAGAATGTTCACTGTGTTCACGCCGTTATTCCGAGAATAGTTCGCTCATGGCCTGAGCAATGACGGTATCAATATGCTTTTGTTGTGCGGCAGTTAATCTGCTGAACTCGTAACTCACATCACGGTCCTTCACGCGTTTGCGGGCGTATTTGTTCTTATCGGTAAACTCGACCAAATGCGTCACTTCAGCACGGGGGCTTGCCTGTTTCGGCGCTCGGACTGCATCACGTAACGCAAGCATGACAGCCTCAACCTCACCCCCTTCAATGCTATCCAATAAGGCACCACGATCTTCTCGCTCGGCCAGTTGGTCATTGATCTTGCTCAGTTCGGAATAGTCTCTGACTGTCAGTTCGTTGATGTCATCGAACAGTTGGTAAATGCCATTGCTGATAGTGGCGGCCTGCATGGCGCGGACAACCTTCACGCGGGAAACCCCCATCGCCAGAGCTATTTCAGCCTGTGTTTTTAAGCCGGCCTGTCGGTAAAGATCGCAGCGTTTACCTACCTCAAGCAAATTGTGCTCTCTCGCAGACTGTAAGGATTTAGCCAGTGCTTTAGCGTCTGAGATTTCGATGTCACCCTCTGCGATCAGAGCAGTGAAGGTTTCGACCTTCCCGTTCCGGCTGAGGAAGTAACCACGACGGCGCGAACCATCGAGAATGCTTATTTTCCCGCTCTTACGGCAGGCAATGGTTGGATAGAACTGCTGGTAATCCATCGTCGAAAGGTCAGAAAGATTCTGAGCGTTGAGGAAATCTTGATCTCGACCATTCACCTCAAACTCAACCACGGTGTCGTTCTTTACCTGTTCGTAGGTCAGGCGCGCCTCTGTAAAAAGTACCTTTTTCCCAGATGCCAGTGTCCATTCAACGGTTTTCGACTGCGCATTTATACCGAATGAATCACGCAGGTAGGCGCCAATGTCTCCACCCGTTAAGGCCAAGTCTTTTTCAAGTTGTGCAGGTAGAGCTGCCAGCTTTTCTTCTGCCAGTTTTCGATTCGCTTCTTCCGCACCTGGTTGATTGTCGGTCAGTCCCATGACCTGTTTTTTTCTCGCCATCACTTGCTCCACACATTGTAGATGTCACGGTAAATCTGACTGCTCACTTCAAATGCATTAATGCGAGCATCGTTGAGTGTCTTTTTCGCTTTCGGGTATTCGCTGGCAGTTAGATCAAACACGGTTGATAGCATCGACGTGCAGAGCTGAATAGCTTCCGAATGTTTGAATTGGCCAGAGTACAACCATTCGCTGAATGTTCGAGATAGCTGATTCATCAGTGCCGTGTTAGATGTCGTTTGTCGGTAGTTCGTCACCAACAGACGCATGAAGTCATAACCCGGGTGGCCTGCGTTCTCTAGCAGTGCCCAGACAGCTGGCAGGTTTGCAAAATAATTGCAGGTTGCATCAATGTCGTTCTCGTTGGCCGCTAACGGGAACACGATGCTGGTTGCTGCGAAATAGCCGTTGTAAGTCATGAAGGATAACGATGGCGGCGTGTCGATAATGATGATGTCAAAGTCATCTTCAACAGCCTGAATGATCTTCTGAACCTGCCCATACGGATTATCCAGCTTGGTGTGCTTAAGGTGGAACCAGCTCTCGATAGAACGATCTGACTGTAGGGCAGGGAGAATGCGGAGGTTTGGGATTGTCGTTGGTAGGAACGCATCACCTGCTAGTTGCTCAAACGTTTCTCCTTCGTCCAGCTCATAGTTCCCCATTACTAGATCGCCAACAGAGAACGCACCATCGCGTTGAGCGTTAACGGCGTAGTACATACTGAGGGTCGATTGCCCATCGAGGTCGATTAGGCCAATGCGCATTTGCTCGGGGAATTCGGCGCTGAGGCAAGATGCTACGGTAGCTGCTGTTACTGTTTTACCCACGCCGCCTTTCTGGTTTTGCATCATGACAACCTGACACTTCTGGTGTGGTTGGCGTTTGAATTTGGAGTGTTTACGGAGGTTGTCAGGTAACTGGCTCTCGAAGTTGTATAGCTCTGAGATACTGAGTGACCATTGCATTCCTTCGCGTTTCTTTACGTTAAAACCAAGGCTCTTGATGTGGGTGTCAAGAGTGCCTTTGCTAATTTGCAGGTAATCAACGGCCTCTTGACGAGTGTATAGGCGCTCGTCTTTTTTGTAGAACGCATTCCGGTTGCTGATGTAGCTGTCGGCACGTTGTTTTAGCAGATTAATTTCGTCGTGGGTCGCGTTGACTCCGTTCATTCTAGTAGCTCCTCGCTTTCTAATAACAGCTACTTTAAACCAAAAATCAGTACCATCAACATAATTTGGTTCAATTGAGGAGGTAAATGATAGTAGGGAATAAATCATGAACATTGATGCTTATTTGGTTTGGTGAGCGGTGTCAAAGTTACAGCATTACTTAGTTATAATGCGTTAGAAGTAGTTGCTAATCCATCAATGAAACCTCTAGCATCCGCTCGATTTAATGGATTAACGAGGCTTGAACATGGAAACCATTCTGACATTATCGGCGGTGGACAAGCTGTTGGGCGTTCACACCACAACCGTAAAAGATCGCGCGGCCCGTGTAGCCATGCCACAACCTATGCGATACCCAGACACGGGCCGCATCATTGGATGGCGCACCTCACCGTTCATGAAGTGGCTCAACGGTGAGGTCGATGTTTAAGTTCACTTGCGGCGCCTCGCACGGTGAGAGCGACCCGAGGAAATTCGGTCAATGGACGTATTCCGGCCTCGTGGGGTTGGCGCATAACCCCACTGACTTATCTCACGTCGCATTGGGTGAGGGGAACAGTACCCGTCCGGTCAAACCAATGGCGCATTGGTTCATGCCGAACGATTGCCGGACAAAACGAAAGGATGACGTGGAGGCGTCCGGGAATTTCGGCCTGTTAGTTGCTGATATTGATGATGGCAATCTCGACCCGTCGGACGTGGCAAACGTTCTGCTGGATTTGGGCGTGGAGTCGTTCGTCATTTACGACACGCTATCGTCTACTGTGAATGCTCGCCGTCATCGCGTGGTGATTGAATTAGCCAGAACTGTGGGGGGAGCAGAATGGTTTCCATTGCAACGTGCGCTAATGGTTTTGCTCGATGCGGATTCATGCACACTGAGTCCGAACCAGATCAGCTACATGCCCACGTTATCCGCCTGCAATGCCGAGTGTTACACGGTGACATTTTCAGACGGGCAGGCGCTCGACCCCGAACGTTCCCGTTTCGCACTAGAGGCGGGCGCATTAAACGCAGTTACCTCTAGTGACGAACCCACAGCACCTAAACATCCAACGGCACCGGCGCGCCATTACGATCTGTCTGTGGACGAGTCCCGCGATCCTATTAGCGTGTTTAATCAGGTCAACAACTGGGACGCAATCATCAGCCATTGCGGCATTAAACGGATGGGTAGCCGGCTGCTCCCCCCAACCAGTGAATCAGGAGTACCTGGGGCGATCATTTCGCACCTACGCCGACCGGCTGGCGCGTACTTCTCTCGCCATACCAGCGACCTACTGGCCGATGGCCTGCCGCATGACATGTTTGACGTGTGGATGGTGCATGGACTCGGTCTGAATCATCGATCACCCGCAGACGTGGCCAGAGCGAGCACGGAGTTTGCCCGCAATTACCGCTTACCCGATGGCTACACGTTGGAGGCCAAAAACCGCTACCTGTACGCCATCAAAAATAAACACACACCCACAGCGCTGGTTAATTCCAACTACCCATGAAGAAGGAATCTTATGGAACATGATTATTTCCCTGCCGATTTAATTCGGACAGCCGCAAACGTCATCGAAACGCTGCTGGACGCAGCCGATGAACACACTCTCCAGCTTACCGCAGATCTAGGTAGCGACGAGTCCATCCAATGGTTGATGAATGACAAAAACAAACACGCAGCCAAGTTGAAGGCCAAGAAAAAATCCGTCAAGTCGCCGCGTAAATCAAAATCAGGCAACCCAGCCAAACGTGCAGAGGCGGAGAAAAAACGTCAATCGGCACTAGATGAGAAGGCCACGCTGAAAGGTGAAATTTCTGCAATGTCGGGAGAAATCAAACGCCTTTCTGACATTCAAGCCACGGCAGAGCGCATCAACAACGGCGAGACGGTTAACGTGGGCAAAGATGCCGTGATTGATGATTTTGTCTATCAGTTCACCCAAGCCCTGCGCCGGATGTGCAAAGCCTCGTACCAGAGCCAAGCCGATGGCAGCAATGCATTGCCGTCTTACCTCGACGTGTACGATGCGATGGCCATCGCCTTCACCGTCCTACCGCATGAATGCAACGCCAGTTGGCTGCGCGCTGTTGAGGCATTCAACCAGCACCAGTACGGCGAGGAGCTAGTGAAAATGGCACTGGCGTACATGGCCGTCAGCAAACGTGCCACCCAGCATCCACACAATCTCGGACGTTGGCAGGTGTTTGATGGTATCGGGGATAGCGAGTGGGAGAAGGCGATGAAGGCGTACGTAGAGACGAATATTATCGAGAAGCAGCGGGATAATGCAATTCGCTGCACCCAACTGACCTACGATTACACCGAGATCCAACACGTTTCCACGGTCATTGATACGGCGATGCCATCAATCCGAACGGACGGCGAGGCGGGGATCTGCAATGTGTTTTTATCGGCCCCAATGGGCGGCGTCTACAATGCGGAGGTTAACGGCCATGTCCACAACTCCGGATCAAAAACCGACGGCGTTCTGCTGCCAGCCATTCAGGCCGGATTGGATAACGGGCAATACATCACCGTAATTGTTCATCGTATAACACTGATTGAGAATATTTTCGCTCGCGTGAATGCGTTCATCAATCGCCACTCGCCATCGCATGAGGGCAAAGTATGGGATTATCGCACCCCCGCATTCGGGAACCCGCGCGTGCTGGTCGTTTGCGTTAATTCAATCACTAAGCAGCTCATTGCCGAGTTCGTCAAAAGATCCAAGGTGGTGATCGTGGATGAGTTCGCTCAGGTGTTGGATAACATTTTCGGGCTAATGGAGAGCGGGGGCGACAAGGACAGGGTTCTGGAACCATTGCCCACATTTAACTTGCTGGCGGATGTCATGGCCGACAAATCAACAACGTTTATCGCGTTGGACGCCGACATGGAGAGCCGCACGATTGAATTAATCAAACAGTACACCGGCACAGTGGGCTGCACGGGCACGTTTAAAATCACTCATCCGGAATGCCTTCTACCAAACCACGAGCGCAGCAAGCAGATTATTTTTCATCGCAGTGGGAAAAACCAGAAGCAGTTGGCGGCGCAGCTCGGTAAGCAGGGCGACAAGAGGCTATTGGCCGAGCAGGCCCACTGCGAGACAGAACGTTTTTTCGTTGCCACAGATAGCAAAAACCTATCCACAGCGATCAATGACAGTCTAAAGCCGCGCGGCCTATTTACCTGTTTGATTAATGCCGACACAACAGGTGATCAAGATGTTCGCGAACTGATAGATGGAAAACGCCCACCTGAGTATTCCAGCGCGGTTATCTACTCGCCCAGCATCACCTCCGGCGTGAGCTGGACATCGCCCAATTTCACGCGCGGCATTGTCGTCGGTAACGGCGTGATCCCGGCGAGCTACCTAAAACAGATGATGTTTCGATTCCGAAAAACCAACATAGTGCATGTGTTCGGCGGATTATCGCCAAACATGGAGAAAGCACCGGTAGACCCTGAACAGGAGCGAAAAATCACCTTGGCCGCAGCAAACCACAGCCACGGCGCGCTTTATATGGCCGTCCGTGCGCACCGGCGCGAACTGGCGGACGAATCCACAAAGAACCAGCTCAAATGCTTTGCGTATCAGGCAGAGGCAGAGGGTTGGGGGATCTTTACCGTCGATCCTACAGCGCTACCCAACAGTGAGGACGAGAGCGATTCAGGTGTGGTCATTGACCGATCGTACCGAACGAACGCAGTCATGAATAGCCAGAAAATCACGTTGCAGGAGTACAAACAGCTCATCGACAGGAACAGCACTCGCTCGACAGAAGACACTTATGCCGCAGAACGTTTCAACGCAGCCGTGTATGGCGCCGTGAGTGATTCCGACGCCAACACTAGGCTGTGGCTGTCTTGCGCTACAGGAGCCTCTGTGGGGGCGATTCAGGCGCACTTACTCAGCAGTACCGAGACACTAACCAGAAATGCGGTTGATGCACTCATGACATCTGCGGGTTTCCCTGATTGGTGGGAGCTGGCGACTCAGGGGGAGGACATTGAACTGACAAGCAAGGTGGGGACGGAGTTCCTTCTGGCCAGCCTCAACAATCCGGCTCAACTTAACGCCCTGCACGTACTGGGCGCGTTTGACTCCGGCCTAGAGTCGAGCAGGAAAAAATGGACTCGCACCCACGGCGCACCAATTAAAGAGAATGCTGCGGTTATCAGCCAATCAAAAGCGGCAGCCATCGCCAAGGCGCGCGGATTCAATCCGGGCCCGTTGATTGAAGGAATCAGCCGAAAACTGCCTGCACCCTACGAGGCTTACCAGCTCATCGATGGTAACGTTCTGGTAGTAAACACCAAGCCGAAGGACGGCTCATGGGGTGGAACACTGATCCGCCGACTGCTCAATCAATGCGGAATTCCAGTATCGAGCAACCGTGGCATCAACACCGTGGACGGGGAGAAAGCAGCGGCGTTAATCGCAATGGCTAAGCGTAAAGCCATTGCACAGCGGATTCAGTCGGAGATTTCGGCAGCTCCACTGTTCGGCACCGTTACCCGCAAATGCTGGACGGACGCCTCGGGATTCGAGGTGACGGTTCGCCGCGATGGCACTGTGGAAATCACCGCCACGGCGGACGTGTTGGCGCGTGTCACAGATGAGGAGCAATTAACCAGAGCTGGGTGGTGTATGGATGCAGAATTTGGGAACACAAAACGCAATTACCCCCTATCCACAGGGGGTAATCGCCGAAAATGTTCCCAAATTGGTGCGACCAAGGTGAACAAGGTCGTTTTTGTTCATGAAGATCAACAAACTAAAGGGTCAGGCCAGTCTATTGCTGATGTTTTCGACCTGTTGCTACCTGTTTTGCTGGCAGACTCGGGCGTCGTTGAAGCCATGCTGGCCGAGATGAAAATCAGCCACTCACTCCCGAAGTCAGCCATGAATCACACACCAGTGCTGGTTAATTAAACCCAACACAGCAATCACCTCGCAGGCGTCCGCCGTTTTACGAGCCCCAGCCGTCAGGCGATGGGGGCGATGAAAAACGAGCGGTTCAGGGGTGACGAGGATAGGGCACAACCGCAAAGACAATATGAACCCTGCCTGAGCACCGACAACTCAGGCAGGACAAGGCGTGAAAGGCTGCAATGGCGAAGATTAAGTGGTGTGACACTTCGCGTTACACCGTCACGTGTTACAATGACCACATGCCGCCGGTTGGCGGAGATGAATCGCACAGGAGGTGCAATATGGACGAAGGGAAATCGCCACCGAACGGTGGCCGTCAGCCAAAAACTGTTTGGCGTGATTCATTTGTTGATGAGGCGCGCCAGGCCGTGCTGATCGGCTGCACGAGCAACTACGCATTGAGCCGCTATTTCGGCGTTTCTCATAACACCATCAAGAAGTGGCGCGAGAAATATCCCGAGTTCGACATCGCCATTGACCGTGCCGGAAAGTCGCTACTGTCCGAAGTAGCCAGTCAAATGCTGCTATCAGCAACCGAACACAAAGTGGTCGAGGAGAAGGTACTGTCGGACGGTTCTATCGTCCAGTTCAAAAAGACACTGCCGGGCAACGTTCGCGCTCAGGAATCACTGCTGCGAGTTCTGGGTGGTTCGGTGTTTGGTGAAACCGATAACCCGTGGGACCCGAAATCAAAGGTTGAGCTGTCAGGGGCTAGCGATAACCCTCTCGCCTTCATTCTGGCAGAGGTAGCTGCAGAAGCAGAGAACGCGAGCCCTTTACCAAGCAAGCAGAATCACTAAAACAATTAACTCACTCTCTATGATCCACGTCGTTTTTGCGACGTGGATTCACTTGCATCCAGTGTTTGTGACGTCCCTCTAGTTTCTGATCAACCTCACTGAAAACACGATAAATCATGGTTTACTCACAGTTTCAAACAAAGGTTAACACCATATTAAGTCGCTCAGAAAACGTCACAAACTTTCAATCGTGTTTATGGCTGTATAGTGCTTGGGTTAGATCTAGTTATGAGCTGTATGCGCTTCTGATGGGCTGAAAAGGGTGTTTTTAGTGCCAAACTAATCCATTTAACATAATGGGAACTTAACGCACTAAAAAACAGGAATTTTGGCGATCGTATTATTACAGCATTGAATAGTATGGTGACTAAAGCATTCGTTAATTCGCTTGGATACATAGGGAAAGATAACGAACCACGGGGAAAGAAAAGAGTTTGAAAATTTGAACTGGCGAGGGAGCCCCCCCTAGCCAGTTCCGGATCTACTTTACGCTTTTTCCAAAATGAAAATCACCACGGGTAAAAAAACTACCAGAAGCTTCAACGTGTCTATAAGCATACCATGCCCTCCAACAGGTGGAGAACCAGACTACCCAGCGGCCCTTTACCTTGCCTGACGTGAGTGTTTGCCATTGTGTTATTAGCTGTCCAGCCTCCGATGAAGGGCTTTCGGGGTGCTTAATCCCTAGTTCAGGACATTAATGCCTAAGTAGTCTTATCGACTTCTCGGGGGTGAGCCTTCAATTTAAATTGAAGTCTCCTGATATGCAGGGTTGCAAAAAACAAACCCAAAAATACATATCCATCATCACTCACTCATTTGGTTATGCCAATTATATTGGCTAAATTAGTAAGAAATGTTCGTCGGCTTCATACACAACTAATCACACACGGCGATAAGTATACGTCAACAATATCCGATAATCTAGACAGTGGTTATCACGCTTGCATAATATGATTTGCTATTCATGCAAGTCGTGACTTACAATCATCTTGTGTTATTAGCTGTCCAGCTTTTAAAACGACGTGAATTTGGGACCGCTTATCTCGATGCAACGTTCACGGAAAGGTCGCCTTAGGCGGCCTTTTTTGTATCCGCTCGAGAGTGATGTTCTTGTCACTATGTCACATTTTTCGGTCACCCATAACACCTAGCCTAGCGCCCCTTATCCCTATTATTTTCCTGAACTACCCACTGATTTTATGAACAAAAAGCAGCCTATTTAACGTAATGACACTTAACGAACGGAACAGGATTTGGGAAGGGTTTTGTAACTTCTATCTGTAAGTGTTTGATAGAATAAGTTGACACATGTAAATATAATGTTAAGCACTACAAGAGAATAGGAGAAATCGATGAAGTATGTAGCTCCAAGCTTTGGTGGAAAATCATTTCATTGCCCATTTTGTGGAGCATATTCCCATATGACATGGGATCGCTTAATTGGTGGAGGACATACAGCGACTCGAACTGTGCAGGCTACTTGTTCGTGTTGTGAAGAAAATTCAATTTGGAAAGGTACTGAGTTTAGTGGTTTCTCGATAACTGATGGTTTTATGATATTTCCTGACGTGAACTCTGCCCCACAACCAGAAGTAGATATGCCAGAGGATGTAAAAACCGATTATCTCGAAGCGGCTAGCATTTTCTCAAGATCACCACGTGGTGCGGCTGCTTTATTGCGTTTGGCTCTGCAAAAATTATGCAAACACCTTGGAGAGAAAGGCGAAAATATAAATCAAGATATTCGAAACTTAGCTGCAAGTAACGTTTTACCACCTTTAGTTGTAAAGGTTGCTGATACAGTAAGGATCACGGGAAACAACGCAGTTCATCCCGGTGAGATGAATGATGAAGACTTTGATTCTGTAGCATCAAAAATGTTTGATTTGCTTAACTTTATCGTCAAAAAAGGTATTTCAGAACCCCAAGAGCTAGAGGCTCTGTATCAATTAACGCCAGAAGGACCAAGAAAAAGCGCTGAAGAGAAAGATCAAAAGTCTAGAAGTAATGCTTAACAATGTGGGTTAAGTCGATTCTCTGTGTTCTGATTAAACATAATACCTGTAAACCGAACCACGTGAAGGTCGCTCATGGCGGTCTTTTCTTTTAGCGCTAGCACTCTATCACTAAAGAGTGACCTGCTTGCCAAGGCAGATTCGTCACAGCCACACTGAATGGATGACTGTGACGAATCTGCGTGACAACCAGAAGCCATACTCAAAGAAAATAAGGATAATTTTCCTGTATGAAAAGAATATTCATTATCACCGCTGTGCTCACGACTTTTAGTACTTCAGCCGCGAACGAAAATATTGAGTCCTTTAGCAAAGCTAAGAAATTACTAGAAAAAAACGTCTATTTTGACCATCGAGAGACGTTGTATTGTGCTGCTAGTTTCGATGCGAAGAAAAACATCACGTTACCGTCTGGGTATAAGTCAGATAAGCATGTGAAGCGTTCAAAACGAGTTGAGTGGGAACATGTGGTGCCCGCTGAAAACTTTGGTCGAACTTTTATTGAGTGGCGCGAAGGAGATGCTCAATGCGTAAACAACAAAGGAAATGCGTATACAGGCCGTCGTTGTGCAAATAAAGCCAGCAAAGAATACCGCTTAATGCAGTCAGACTTGTATAACTTGTACCCCGCGATTGGATCTGTCAACGCAATGCGAAGCAATTACAATTTCACTATGTTGTCTGGCGAATCGTCAGATTTTGGCTCTTGTGAAATGAAAATAGAGAGCCGAAAAGCTGAACCCCCAGTTGCCGCACGCGGTCGAATTGCTCGTACATATCTCTATATGGATCAAACATATTCACGGTACAGCATGAGCAAGGCGCAGCGTCAGTTAATGACGGCCTGGGACAAGCAGTATCCCGTGAGTGCGTGGGAATGCAAACGAGCAAAGCGGATCGAAAAACTACAGGGCAACGTAAACACTGTGCTCAAAACACGCTGTGACAACCTAAAAAATTGACGACACTATCTAGAAAAGAGGTGCGTAAAACTCATCACTTTGAGTTTTACCAACGCCATTATTCGACTTTAGTAATCCTGTCAGGTAACTGATCACAAATGGCCAAATTCAACGAAACGAATTCCTCCCAAGTAAACTTCGCGGCATAGTGCCGTTCAAACTGCACTGCGACCCGACAAATATCTGGCCGCTCTTCATATATTTGGCATTGTTTAGACGTTGTATTGAGGTGACGACAAATCCCGTCACCTCGATCCAGATACCGTGTTTGTTCTGACAAATGAACGTTCGCACAACACTTTCCACACCCATTGCATGGAAAGAGTAATTGAGATAAATCAATCAAAGGTTTTTCAGCCAACTTCGTGCGCTCTCAACATTTCCAGCCTCAAACGGCAGGGGGATATTTCGACGTTCCACTTCTTTAGCAAGAACAAAACACCGTTCATACTCACAAGTAAACGACTCTAAACTATCCGTGAATTGACTAATCTCTGAAGCAGACAAGTTAAATTCCAAGGACGACAATTCGATCAAGAACCTATCCAACTCCTGATTCACACTCTGGAAGTATTCAAGCGTGCGCTTCGCCTCAGACTTGTACTGATTCAGAAAACCCCAAACCTTCTGCATAATCTCGCTATGGTCGAGGAAATAAGTGATCCCCAGCGTCATTAAGCCAGTCGCAATAGCACTTAACACAGCTGCGATTTCAGTACCAAAGGGGAATGTCATCACGTTGGCCAGATGGCCGTTTAAGATAACGCCCATAGCAACAGCAACACCGGTAGAGAGGATACGTGTAACCTCTCTAGCTAGATCGCCAGCAGACAGTTTGTTGGGATTTAAGAACAACAGCTTCGCGGCAGACACCAAGCTTGACCAGGTTTCACGAATCAATCGGCTCAACAATTTCTGCGTCGTAAAAAAAATATTTCCAATCGTGGTGGTAAGGCTAGATAGCGCGCCAGCCATAGCACCATTTTTAAACTCTTCTAGTGCATCTTTAAAGCGCAGTTTGATACGCGACCAAATATCTTTCGCCAAAGATTTAACCCGCGCTAAAAACAGCTCCAACGTAAAATTGTCTTGCGCATCTTTGAACAGAGCAGGCACATGTTCTTTCAGTTCAAACCAAACTTCTGCCAGTAGTACCCCCACGGCCTGGCGAACCCCCATTTTGATCCCAGCCTTAGCTGATTCATATCCCGTGCTTTTCAGAAATTTACTACTGGTGTAATACGCACTATTGATCTGCTGGTTGTAGTGCTCGCGAGCTTGAGCATCCACCTTTAGCATTTCCTC
>NZ_JAKJSN010000070.1:0-21503 GCF_050337005.1 Photobacterium japonica
GTTGGTGTCCTAAAGCTATTTTTGCTGTACATGTTTGTTTTTGCGTTCTTTAACCTGTTGATTTTGTTTTATTTAATTTGCATTTCTTTTGGTTTGTTATGTTCTTTATGATGTCGAGATATCGGGTTGTTTTATCGAGTTTGTTGTGCCCTGTTTTGCGAGAGAGGCGCCCGTGATCCGCGCGCTCTCGTTTCCGATGCCAGAATACGTGCTAGTTGGGCTTGGCGAGTGAATAAGGTAGAATCCGCTCTCTTTGTTGTTCGGCCCGATGACATATTGTCCTTACTTGCGCATTTTTCAGGCGCAATGCGGTGCCAGATGAACGAATGACCCCAACGAACAAATAAGTAAATCGGCTGAGTAGGCCAATAACGAGGTTTTCCGATGACAGATAGCGCTGTTGTATTGCACGAACACACAACGAATGAGCAAACTCAGGCAGGAGAGTACCCTGCGTGTCGTTTCTCCATCGCGCCGATGCTCGATTGGACCGATCGTCATTGCCGTTATTTCCACCGTTTAATGACGGGGCATACGCAGCTGTATACCGAAATGGTGACCACGGGTGCCATCATTCACGGTAAAGGCGACTACTTGGCCTATAACGAAGAAGAACATCCGTTAGTGCTGCAATTGGGTGGCTCTAACCCGGCGGATTTGGCCCGTTGTGCCAAGCTGGCGCAAGATCGTGGCTACGATGAGGTCAACATCAACGTGGGTTGCCCGTCTGATCGTGTGCAGAACGGCCGTTTTGGTGCCTGCTTAATGGGTGAAGCGGAGTTGGTGGCGCAAGGTGTGGCGGCGATGCGTGAAGTGGTGGACATTCCGGTATCGGTAAAAACCCGTATCGGTATTGATGATCAAGATTCGTATGAATTTTTGACTGACTTCATTGGTATTGTGAGTGAGAAAGGCGGCTGTAAAGATTTTACTATTCACGCCCGTAAAGCGTGGTTGAGTGGCCTTAGCCCGAAAGAAAACCGCGAGATCCCACCGTTGGATTACCCGCGTGTGTATCAATTAAAGCGTGACTTCCCACACCTGACGATGGCCCTTAACGGTGGGGTGAAAACCATGGAAGAGATCGAAGCGCATCTACAGCATATGGATGGCGTGATGGTCGGCCGTGAAGCGTACCAGAACCCGTATTTGTTGGCTGAGATTGACCAGCGTTTATTTGGTAGCAGCGATCCGGTGAAAAAACGCCGTGAAATCGTAGAAGCCATGTACCCGTACATTGAGCGTCAGCTGTCTGAAGGTTCATACTTGAACCACGTAACACGTCATATGCTGGGTTTGTTCCAAAATATGCCGGGTGCGCGTCAGTGGCGTCGTCATATCAGCGAAAACGCCCACAAGCCGGGCTCGGGTATTGAAGTGCTAGAGCAAGCACTGGCGAAGATCCCTGCACACCTTGACGTGTAATACGCTATACGGCGTTTGACGCGGGTGAAAGCACGCTTTCTGTATCGAAAAACGATGGCCATGGTCATCGTTTTTTTGTATCTGTAGAGTGGTCGATAGCGATTGAACGTGCCTTTGATGTGCCTTATACGTTGATAGCGTGACGTGTGGTTATGTTAGCGTTTTTCACCAATGTATTGGCGAAAACAACCATGTGAACTCGCGTGCTGAACGGGTAAGCGTAAATGTATGTTTGTTAATACACTGAAAAGTAATGATTTAACCGTTTTTTGTTAAGTTGGTCTGATTTGTGCTTTATCTTTTATCAAGATGAAAAAGGAGAATAACAATGATCGAATTACTGTTTTTATTGGCGTTTGCAGGCGTCCTGTTTTTTACCGGTATCAGTATCATGGGTATGGCCTTGGCCGTTGCGGTCGGCTTTGTGGCGATGGCGGTGGCAGGGATGATTGGGATGGTGTTTAAGCTGTTGCCGTGGTTGATCCTGATTGCCGTTGTGGTCTGGTTGTACCGTAGCCGCAAAGAAGAGCGTGCGGGACGTCGTTATTAAGTATGGGCGAATACGGAGAGTCTATGGTGATAGCGTAGGCGTGATCCTACTTCCGCGTTCGACGTTGTAGGTTTACGTATGTTGATAGAAGTATCTAATACCTAATGGAAATGCGGTTTTCTTGAACAGCATCTGGTATAGTCTGCGCCGTTTACCTATACCAATAAAGAGCGGAGACTCGAGATGAAAAAATTAGCGCTATCTGCGGTTGCAGCCGCTGTCGCGTTATCAGCGGCGCTTCCTGCGCAAGCTGCTGTTCTTTTAGGGGTTAAAGCCGGCGCTGATGCGTGGTTTACCGATGCGAAAGTTAACGATGTTCGTGCATCTGACGACAGCAACACGTCAGGCTCTTACTACGTGGCGTTAGAGCACTTCATTCCCCTGATCCCTAATGCACGTATCCGTTACACTGATGTGGACAACGGCAATGTGGCATTCGGTCAAACGGATTTCACGGCGTACTACGAAATCCTGGATAACGATGCGATTGCATTGGATGTCGGTGTGACCTTGAGCCAGTTCAGCTCTGGCGAGTTTGGCACCGAGTCATTCGATGAGTGGCTACCAAACGTATACGGTAACGTTGAGTTGGGTATCCCAATGACACCGTTGTCAGTGTTCGGTGATGTGAACTTCGGCAGCTTCGACGGTTCAAGCACGGTAGACGGTCAAGCGGGTGTGAAATGGAGCATTCCATTGGTGGCACTGGATCTGAACATGCGCGCGGGCTACCGTGTGATGGACTACGATTTCGATTTCGTTCGCAACAGCGCCGGTCAGTTCTACGCTGACGGTTGGTTTGCGGGCGTTGAGCTGGATTTCTAAGCGTTATTTCGCGAAAGAAATATCAGTGAACCTGCTGAAAGCCACGAATCTTCGTGGCTTTTTTGTTGCCTGTTTTCCCGATTGTGTACCATTTTTATAGAAGGTTATGCAGTAAGGAAGTGGGCATATGACATTAACTGAATTGCAGCACCTCTACAGTAACAGTGATATCGTGGAGGCCGTTATCGAGCCGTCGATTCAAGCCAATGGTTGGATCGTCGAGTTTCGCCATCGTCGCGGGGGCTTTGTTCCGCTGACTGACGGTTCTGGCAGTGAAAAGTGTTATCACGACATCGACACGGCTACTGAAAGAGCGTTTGAAGTGGGCTTTCATCAAGTCCGTATTGCCGATACATTCTGACCCTACGACTGTGCGAAGGCGAAGGGAGCAGCCCTTCGCCGTCACGGTTATCCTTCCAAAAAGTTATAAAACATTCTTATCTATTCTTTCTTGTTATTTCCTTGAGTGGCTAATCTAACCCTACGCAATGTATAGGGATCGTCGTGTCATGTTACTAAAGGAACTTTCAGCTCTGGCCAGCCCACTGAATGATCAAAAACTGGATCAACTTCAGCAAGCCGCCAGCGAGCTTTCGCCACAACAGTTGGCGTGGATCAGTGGATATTTTTGGGGACTCAGCCAAACATCAGTGGCGGGTGAAGCGCAACCCGCCAGTTTACCCGTGGCCGCTGTCGCGAGCCAGCCAGCCGGTAAACTGAGCATTATTTATGCCTCTCAAACGGGGAATGCCAAAGGGGTCGCCCAAGCCCTTAAAGAAGAAGCCGATGCCGCTGGGATCGCCGTGGAGCTGTTTGCTGCCGGTGACTACAAAGGCAAAAATCTCGCCAAAGAAACCCATGTCATCATCATCGCGTCGACCCACGGAGAAGGGGAAGCCCCAGATGATGCCATCGAACTGCATGAATTCTTACAATCGAAAAAAGCCCCGAAACTGCCGAACCTTGAATACGCCGTGATTGGTTTGGGGGACTCCAGTTACGAGTTTTTCTGTCAAACCGCCAAAGACTTTGATGCTTACCTCTCCAAACTCGGTGCCAAGCCGATGCTGGACCGTCTGGACTGTGATGTGGACTACGATGCCCCGGCCGCCACTTGGCGCCAGCAGGCATTGGACAAAGTGAAAGAGACGTTGGTAAAAGCCGACGCCCAAGTGGTGCAATTACCGGTCGGGCAAGCGGCAGCAGCGCCATCGGCGTATAACAAACAAAGCCCGTTTGCTGCCTCATTACTGGTGAGTCAGAAAATCACCGGCCGTGATTCGGGCAAAGATGTCCGTCATGTGGAAATCGATTTGGAAGGCTCGGGCCTGACGTATCAGCCTGGCGATGCGCTAGGGGTGTGGTATGACAACGATGCCACGTTGGCCGCCGCGATTATCGCCAAAGCCGGTTTGAACGGTGAGGAGACCGTTGAGGTGGATGGCCAGTCTGTCACCCTGCTGCAGGCGTTGACCCATGACTATGAAATTACCGCCGCCAATCCTCAGTTAGTCACCCGCTATGCGGAGCTGTCCGGCAGCAAAAAGCTGGCCAAGCTGGTGGACGAAAAAGACAAGTTGCGCGAGTACGCTGCCAATACCCAAGTGCTTGATGTACTGGGTGAGAAGAAAACTGCCCTGAGCGCTGAACAATTGGTGGGTTTGCTACGCCGTTTAACGCCCCGTTTGTACTCTATCGCGTCGAGCCAAGAAGAAGTTGGGGAAGAAGTGCACCTGACCGTGGGGTTAGTGGAATACGACAAGGGGGATGAAACCCGCCAGGGCGGGGCATCGAGTTATTTAGCCCAGCGTCTGGAAGAAGGCGACACCGTGAAGGTGTTCGTGGAAGCCAATAACCACTTCAAACTGCCTGCCGATGATAACACGCCGGTGATCATGATTGGCCCGGGGACCGGGATCGCGCCGTTCCGTGCCTTTGTGCAGGAACGTGATAACCGTGAAGCGGAAGGTAAGAACTGGTTGTTCTTTGGTGATCGTACCTTTACTGATGATTTCCTCTATCAGGTAGAGTGGCAGAAGTACCTCAAGAGCGGCATTGTTCACCGTTTAGATGTCGCCTTTAGCCGTGATCAGGTAGAGAAAGTCTACGTACAACACCGCTTGCTTGAGCATGCTGCAGAAGTGTGGCAGTGGCTGCAAGCGGGCGCACACGTGTATGTGTGTGGTGATGCAAACCGTATGGCCAAGGATGTCCATGACGCGTTGATTACTATTGCTGAGCAACAAGGTCAGCACTCGCGTGAGCAGGCGGAGCAATACTTGAATGAATTGCGTAAGAGTAAGCGTTATCAAAAGGATGTGTACTAATGAGCGAACAAAAATTATCAGATAACGAGCGCCTGAAGCGCGAAAGTAACTTCTTACGCGGCACCATTGAAACGGATTTGGACGATCGGATCACCGGTGGTTTTACTGCGGATAACTTCCAGTTGATCCGTTTCCACGGTATGTACCAGCAGGATGACCGTGATATCCGCGCCGAGCGTGCTAAGCAGAAACTGGAGCCGCTGCACAATGTGATGCTGCGTGCCCGTATGCCGGGTGGGGTGATCACCCCGACCCAATGGTTGGCCATCGACAAGTTTGCTGAAGAGCACACGATGTACGGCAGCATCCGTTTAACGACGCGCCAAACCTTCCAGTTTCACGGCGTGCTCAAGCCAAACATTAAGCTGATGCACCAAACCCTGAATCAAATTGGGATTGATTCTATTGCCACGGCGGGGGATGTGAACCGTAACGTACTGTGTACCACCAACCCGGTGGAGTCAGAATTGCATCAGGAAGCCTACGAATGGGCCACCAAGATCAGTGAGCACTTGCTACCGAAAACCCGTGCGTATGCCGAGATCTGGCTGGACGGAGAAAAGCTGGAAACCACCGATGAAGAGCCGATTTTAGGGAGTAACTACTTACCCCGTAAATTCAAAACAACGGTGGTGATCCCGCCGCAGAATGATGTGGATGTGCACGCTAACGATTTGAACTTTATCGCGATTGCGGAAGACGGCAAGCTGGTGGGCTTTAACGTGTTGGTCGGTGGCGGCTTAGCCATGACGCACGGGGACAAGTCGACGTACCCGCGTCGTGCCGATGATTTTGGCTATGTGCCGCTGAACAAAACGCTCGATGTGGCTGCCGCCGTGGTGACCACACAGCGCGATTGGGGCAACCGTTCTAACCGTAAAAACGCCAAAACCAAGTACACCTTAGATCGCGTTGGTAGCGATGTGTTTAAAGCCGAAGTGGAAAAACGCGCAGGCATTGCTTTTGCACCAAGCCGCCCGTATGAATTCACGGATCGGGGTGACCGCATTGGCTGGGTAGACGGTATTGATGGTAAACACCATTTGGCGTTGTTCATTGAAAATGGCCGTTTGCTGGATTACCCCGATAAGGCACTGAAAACCGGTGTGGCTGAAATCGCCAAGATCCACCAAGGTGATTTCCGCATGACGGCGAACCAAAACCTGATTGTAGCCGGGGTGCCGAGTGCAGAAAAAGCGACGATCGAAAAGATCGCGCGCGATCATGGCTTGATCGATGATGGGGTCAGCGAGCAGCGTAAAAACTCCATGGCCTGTGTGTCGCTACCGACGTGTCCACTGGCGATGGCGGAAGCAGAGCGTTTCTTGCCGAGTTTTGTCACCGATGTTGAGAACATCTTGAAAAAGCACGGTTTGCCGGAAGACGACAACATCATTTTGCGCATTACAGGCTGTCCGAATGGCTGTGGGCGCGCGATGTTGGCGGAAATCGGCTTGGTGGGTAAAGCGCCGGGACGTTACAACTTCCACCTTGGTGGCAACCGTAACGGAACCCGTGTGCCGAAGATGCACCGAGAGAACATTACCGTGGATCAAATCCTGCAAGAGATTGATCAACTGGTTGAGCGTTGGGCGAATGAGCGTGAAGCCGGTGAAGGGTTTGGTGATTTCACCATTCGTGTTGGCATTATTGCGCCAGTCGACGTGTCGAAGAGGGATTTCTATGCCTGATGTGGACTTTTCACAACTCCTGCAACAAAGCAAAGTGGAACAAATCCTTCAGTTAGCCGCGATTAACGCCGAATTGGAGGCCATGACCGCACAACAGCGGGTGGCATGGGCGCTGAAACACTTGCCGGGGCAATTTGCGTTGGCGTCCAGTTTTGGGGTGCAATCAGCCGTGATGCTGCACTTGGTGACACAAGAAGATCCGTCGATCCCGGTGATTGTGACCGACACCGGGTATCTGTTTGCTGAAACCTATCAGTTTATTGATAGCTTAACCCGCCAGCTGAATCTGAATCTGCACGTGTACCGCGCAGAACAGAGTGCCGCATGGCAGGAAGCGCGCTATGGCGAGTTGTGGACGCAGGGTTTAGAGGGGATCAAGCAATACAACCGGATTAACAAGGTGGAGCCGATGCGACGGGCATTGGATGAGCTGAACGTGACGACGTGGTTCTCTGGCTTGCGCCGTGAACAATCGGATACGCGCGCGTCGTTGCCGGTGCTGGCGATTCAAAATGGGTTGTTTAAGTTTTTGCCGTTGATTGATTGGAGCAACCAAGATATCGAACGGTATTTAGCGACCCATGCGCTGCCTTATCATCCTCTTAAAGAGCAAGGTTACCGTTCGGTGGGAGATACCCATACCACGAAAAAATGGGAGCCAGGCATGAAAGAGGAAGAGACCCGTTTCTTCGGTCTGAAGCGTGAATGTGGTTTACACGAAGACGATGCTGAAGCGGACGGCTCCGGTATCTGAATGGTCGATTTCTGATAGACGGACGGTCATCATGATAAAAAAGCCTTACTGTATGGTCAGTAAGGCTTTTTTTATGTGTTTTCTTTCGTCAGTGACGGATTTTAACGTGTGTCTGACAGAGCAATCAGGCTGTGGCGGTAATGTGCTGCGCGTGATTATTCTGCGTCAGGTGCGGGCACGCCTTCACCTTGTGGTTGCATCCATGCTTTACCCAGACTATCGAGTAACCCGGCACTGGCGCCTTGATCGCCAAGGAATTGCATGACCACGGGGACGAATTTGCTCACCATGCTGGCGTCCATCCCCAAGGCTGAAAAGACCTGATTGATGGTATCCATGTTGCCGAGCAGGCTACTGACACCGGCAGGTAGATTGCCTGTTAGCGCATCAGCCCCTGGGATCATCTTCGCTAACTCTGAGGCTTGATCGCCACCCAGTTGACTGGACGCGATAGACAAGAGGGCACCCGCACCGCCCGCGGCTTGTTCGGGGGAGATCCCCAGTTGTTCTGTGAGGGCATTGGTCAGCGGGTTATTTTGAATGGCTTCTGCTTTTTCATCGTCGCCGCCGCCAAACAGATCCGACAAACTGAATGCGGATGCAGTGGTTGGAATGAGCAGGCTAAGCATAACCAGCAGCGTTGACCAGAACGGGGTGTGTGAACGAGTGTATGTCATCACTGTTCTCCTTGTGATGGAATGAACGGAACGCAACACAATGTGTGTGCTGTAAATAAGCCTAGTCAGGAATGTGGCTGAGATGCCAAATTAATGTGCAAAAAAATGATGAAGAGATAAATAAGGGTAACGTCAGCAGGCAAATTGGGTAGGATAAGCGGAGCATGCAGAAAGTACGGGTATAAAAAAACGGCGCCGAGGCACCGTTTTTGTCGGTAAGTCGTCTGACTTACAGGATGTCTAGAAGTTCTACTTCAAACACAAGCGCTGCGTACGGAGGGATAGCAGCACCTGCGCCGCGCTCACCGTATGCAAGATCTTGAGGGATGTACAGTTTCCACTTAGAACCCACAGGCATCATTTGCAGGGCTTCAACCCAACCTTTGATCACGCCTGTTACTGGGAACTCAGCTGGCTGGCCGCGAGACACAGAGCTGTCAAATACCGTACCGTCAGTTAGCTCGCCGTGGTAGTGAACACGTACTTGCTTGTCTGCAGTTGGGATTTCACCGTTGCCTTCAACCAGTACTTCAAACTGTAGGCCAGATTCAGTCACTGTCACTTCAGGACGTTGTGCGTTATCTTGTAGGAACGCTTCGCCTTCAGCAGCCGCTTCTTTCGCTTGCTCTTGACGAGCTGCATCTGCTTGAGTGTGTAGTTCACGCAGTGCGTCGTTGATGTCATCAACGGCGATTTCTGGCATGTCGCCAGCTAGAGAAGTCGCGATACCTTTAGCGATAGCAGCAACATTTAGACCTTCTAGGCCGCTTTGTGCTAGCTGCTGGCCCATTTGAAGGCCGATACCGTAGCTTGCTTTAGTTTCGACTGTATCTAATTTTACGTCAGACATGGTGTCATCTCTTTGGTAGAGTAAATAAAGCAAGCAGGATAACAGTTTCTCCCCCCGAGGGTAAACCATTGTAACAAGCTGTCGATTGATAGCGTGATTTGGAAGCGCTGGAGAGTGAGTATGGGACAGGCCAAACGCCGTTCAAAGAAGCAAAGTGAGTTTTCATGGCCCCGTATCGCCTTTGATAAGGCCATGTTGGCAAACGCTAAAGCAGCTTGCCAGCAACGGACGGCGGCATTACGCGCCCGTTGGCAGGGATTACCGACGTTTCATCGTCGTGCTTTGATGGTATTGACCCCGGTGGTGGCAATACTGTTGTTACTGCCGAGCACGCCTCCGGCATTGCAGGATGATGGGCCGATCCGTCGTGAACTGGCGTTGGATATCGATACGCGACCTGAACCGGTTACGCTCGGGGAGCGCGGGGAGCCAGCATCGCCTGAGCGTCCTATTCGTTTACCTCGCGAGTCAAGGGTGATCCCGCTTGATCCTGTGGCCGAAAAGCCAGCGGTGAAACCTGCGCCGAAGCCGGCACGGACGGATTCATCACGAGCAGACACCTCACGTGATGCGTGGCAGCGTTATCAGGTGAAACCGGGTGAAACCTTAGCGAATATCTTCCGAGATAAATCGTTGCCGTTGGCCGACCTGTACGCAGTGGCCGCGATTGAAGGAAAAGATCAGCCCTTGAGCCAAATCAAGCCGGGGCAATGGCTGTTGTATCGCCAAACCGGTGATGGTCAGCTTGAGGCGCTATTGATTGAAGCAAAAGAGGGCGATGAATCGGTAGGGTTCTCGCGCAATGCCGACGGTAAGTTTGTGCGTTCGCGTCAGTAAGCAGATTCTGTTTCGAATATTGGCATGTTGATCATGCGAATGTAAAAAGCCACCTAGCGGTGGCTTTTTTGTGTCTGCGGTTTAGGCTGATTTGTTCAGGCACATATCAATATGGGGGATGCCGTCTTCCAAGTATTCCTCAGAGCATGCGATAAACCCGTAACGACCATAATAGTGCTGCAAGTGCGATTGCGCACCGATCTCAATGGCTTGTCCTGGCCATGCTCGTTCCGCTTCTTGTAAGCCTTGGGTCAGCAATTGGTGGCCCAACCCTTGTGCTCGTGCATCTTGCGCGGTGGCAACACGGCCAATGCTGATGTGATCATAGGTGACGCCGGCCGGTAACAGGCGCAGGTACGCCACCAGTTGGTCATCTTGGTAGCCCAGTAGGTGCAGGGTACCGGTATGACGGTCATGGTTATCCAGATCCGGATAGACACAGGTTTGTTCGACGACAAACACATCACTGCGTAGCTTCATCAGATCATAAAGCTGATGGACGGAGAGTTGTTCAAAGTGCAGGCATTGCCACTGCATGAGGGTTCCTTGATATCAAGAGCGGGACTGCGGCTCAGTATAATGGGGTTTAACCTTGCAGGCCTTTACAAAAGGCAATTTCAGGCCAGAAAGCGTGGCGCAGCAATCACGGTGTCGTAATTACGGCAATGACAGACGCTTGCGGATCCGACTTAAGCTGGTGGCGGTGATCCCCAGATAAGACGCCATTTGTTGATCGTTAATGCGCTGGCACAGCTCAGGAAAGTGTTCACAGAACAGCGTGAAACGTTCCTCGGGGGAATGCAGTATCATGAAACGTTCTTTATGCTCTTTAAATTGCAGTTGGCGTTCTAGCAGGTGTAGATACAACGGGTGATGCTGTGCGCGCCACTGTTTGATCACCGACAGGGGAATGGCAACCAATTGACTGGCTGACAGGGTTTCCAGCAAAAATGGGGACGGGGCATCCGTGGTCAGGCTTTCAAATCCAATCAGCATTTCTTGTTCCCAGTAAAACTCTTTGCTGAACTGACGGCCGTTTTCAGTCAGATAACAGGCATGACATATTCCCTCGACCAGAAAGAAGGCGTGTTCAACGTGTTCGCCTTGATGCAGCAAAATATGCCTGGTTGGCAATTCAAGAAAAGTGGCTTCGGTCAGTGCCTGATCAAGGGTAGCCTGATCGGCACCGTGTTGTTGAAGAAAATGCGAAAAGGCCGATTGCATGGGGTGCCCTCTATGTATCGTCATGGCGTGGTAATGGCTATTGGGTGGTAAATGGAGTGATAAGCCGTCTTCAAACAGCATACCAAAAAAATGCCGTCGCAAGAGCGACGGCATGGCAGGCATTAAGCGAAAAGAGGGCTTACTTTTGTTGCAGGTCGATGCTGTAGCGGGCAAAGCCGACGCTGTCAGTCCCGATTTGCTTCATTGGGTACTGGCCTTTCTCTTTAATGAACTGTGCGGCTTTCTCACTTGGTGAGGTTTCAAACGTGATGGTCAGTGGCTTATCACTCTTCAGTGGGGTGAAGTGCCAGTTGTTATCCGCGCTTGGTACCACTTGGCCTTTCTCTTTGCTGATGCGAGAGATGTAATCGGCTACCACGGTGCGGTTTTCATCCGGAGAGGCAAATGCCACAAACGCTTCACCGGTACCGGCAAATTTGCCGCTGTATGCACGGTAGTTATTGGTCGCGATGATGAATGGTTGGTTTGGATCAACCGGCTTACCGTTAAAGGTCAAATCGTTAATACGTGATGCTTTGTTGTTGATCAGCTTACAGTCGCCGTCGTAACGGGCTGGCTGTGAAATGTCGATGCTGTAGTTCACACCGTCAATCACATCAAAGTTGTACGTACGGAAACCGTCCCAATTGATCAGGCCTTGTGGCGCGGTGCTGTTCAGGTCGATTTGGTTGAATTGTCCTGCAGAACATTCCAGCCATTCCTTCACGTCTTTACCGGTCACTTTCATGGCAACCAGCGTGTTCGGGTACAGGTACAAGTCCGCCGCATTACGGAAGGTCAGCTGACCCGATTCCACTTCGGTGTAGTTGGTTGGATCGTTACCGCGACCGCCCGCTTTAAACGGTGCTGCCGCAGACAAGACAGGGATGCCATCCAGATCCGGATCGCCCTGAATGAAGCGCTCAACATAGTCTTTCTGCGCTAAGCTAACAATTTGTACGGTTGGATCGTCTTGTACCAATGCCAAGAAGCTGTACATCACATCGCTGGCTTTACCGATAGGTTGGTTCACAAACTCACGGGTGCCTTTGTGATCGTCCTGCAGTGCGGCCAACATCTTGGCATCGGCTTCAACCAGAGGCTTGCCTTTGTACTTATCAAAGATTGGACGTGCTTCGGTTTGTGCTGCGGTTACTTTCCAGCTGTCGCCGTCTTTATCCAGTACTAAGTCCATCACGCCCAGGTGATCACCCCAGCGGCCAGGCATCACAGCGGCCACGCCATTGATGGTGCCTTTCTCTACGTCAGTATTTGGCAGATTCGCAAACGCTTTGCTTGGGAATACCGCGTGAGAGTGACCAAAGGCAATCGCATCGATGCCTTTCACTTCAGTGAGGTAGTACACTGAGTTCTCTGCCATCACCTGGTAAGGATCAGACGATACGCCAGAGTGCGGGATCGCGACAATCACGTCAGCGCCTTCCGCTTTCATCTGTGGAATGAATTTCTCTGCCGTTTGTTTGATGTCTTTGGCTTCGACTTTGCCTTCTAGGTTCTTCTTATCCCACACCATGATTTGCGGTGGCACAAAACCGATGTAACCGATCTTCACTTCGTGCTCAGCACCGTCGGTATCTTTGAAGGTGTGTGATTTGATGATGTACGGCGTAAACAGGTTCTTACCGGTTTTCAGATCGTACACGTTGGCATTCACGTAAGGGAAGTTCGCACCGGCCAAAGAGGCGTTCAAAAAGTCGAGGCCGTAGTTGAATTCGTGGTTACCCAGGTTACCCACATCGTAGTTAAGCTGGTTCATGGCTTTGTACACCGGGTGAACGTCACCGGCTTTTAGGCCTTTGGCTGCCATGTAGTCGCCCATCGGGCTACCTTGGATCAAATCCCCGTTATCGACTAACACACTGTTGATCACTTCTGCTTGCGCTTCTTTGACCAATGTTGCTGTACGCACCAAACCGGTTTTTAGGGTTGGCTTATCTTTGTAGTAGTCGTAATCCATCACATTGGTGTGGATATCGGTGGTTTCTAAAATGCGAAGTTTAATGGTTTCCGCCGTCGCCGGTCCGGCAAGCGTCAGCAGGCCGCCCAGGATCGCGATAGATAAAGGGTGCGCGGGTAACTTCATGATTGACTCCATGATGAATAGGGACAGGAAAGCGTGCATAAGGTAACAAAAGTGCGGGCAATATTACGTGATGGGATCAGCGTAATGTGTATTAGCTCTCGTTTTTCTGCGTGATGGATGGGGACATCAAGAGATCTCACCATGAAATGTGGCCACGGTGTCGCCATGGACTAGGTGAATAAGGCATAGCATAGTCAAAAATCGCCTAACCCGAGGATGAGGCTGTGACACGAACAGGTCAGAATGCTGTCTATCGTGGTGATTTCTTTAGGATCGGGAAGCAAATGGCGTATTTGCGGTATAACCCATTTACGCGAACTTTTTGGAATAAAAAATGAAATTTTAGAATTTCAGGTAATATCCCCCCGCCTCTATAGTGTTTCTAACTGATGGATGTTTTGGGGCACTGAAAGATGGATTACTTGCCGATATTTGCTGATTTAAAACGCCGCCCATGTTTAGTGGTGGGAGGCAATGAGATTGCTTGGCGTAAAACCCGCATGCTGTTAAAAGCAGGGGCGGATGTCAAAGTGATTGCATCGACATTGTCTCCAGAATTTCAACACGCTATCGCGCAACAGCAGATCGATTACTTGGGGGAGACCTTTCAACCCGAGGATCTCGACGGGATCTTTCTAGCTATCGCCGCTACGGAGCGTAAGGCGCTCAATGCCCTTGTGTATCAGTCAGCCAATCAGCGTCAGGTACTGGTTAACGTGGTGGATGATACCCAGCGTTGCAGTTTCATCGTCCCGTCTATTGTGGATCGCTCGCCCATCATTGTGGCGGTGTCCTCGTCAGGCAAAGCCCCTGTGTTAGCACGTTTGGTTCGCCAACAGCTTGAAGCTTTGCTCCCTCATCATCTTGGTGCCATGGCCGATATCGCTGGCCGTTTCCGCTCGCGTTTGGCGGAGAAAGTCACCGCCTTCTCTGCACGCCGCCGTTTTTGGGAACAAGCCTTTTCTGGTCGTTTTGCTTCACAGGTGGCTGCGGGCAATCATGAACAAGCCGAGCAAACCTTGGAAGACTTGTCGAATGGTCTGGAAGATCGTGGCGAAGTCGCCTTGATTGGCGCGGGGCCTGGGGATCCGGGGTTGCTGACACTGCGCGCTTTACAGCTGATGCAACAAGCTGATGTGGTGTTGTACGACTATCTGGTATCGGATGACGTGATGGATTTGGTTCGCCGAGATGCCGAATGGGTGTGTGTGGGTAAGAAAGCGGGTTTTCACAGTGTGCCGCAGTCTGAAACCAATCGCCTCATTGTGCAGTATGCCGAGCAGGGCAAGCGTGTTGTGCGCTTAAAAGGCGGTGATCCGTTTGTTTTTGGACGTGGAGGGGAAGAGTTAGAAGTCTTGTTTGACCGTAACATTCCGTTTGAAGTGGTACCGGGCATTACGGCTGCCGCAGGGGCGACGGCGTATGCGGGCATTCCGCTGACACACCGTGATTATGCCCAGACCGCGATGTTTGTGACCGGCCACCTAAAACCAGATGGAAAACAGCTAGATTGGCGCACGCTTGCCCGTGGCAATCAAACCCTTGTTATTTACATGGGGCTTATGAACTCCCGAGATATTCAACTACAGTTAATACAGCATGGGCGCGCCCCTGACACCCCAATTGCCATCATTGAACGTGGCACGCAACGTGCGCAAAAAGTCTTTAAAGGTCAGTTGGATGGCCTAGCAGAATTAGCTCAACAGGCGGAATCACCGTCACTGATCGTGATCGGTGAAGTCGTCAACCTTTCAGAAAAACTACATTGGTTCGGAAAGCAGGAACAGCCTTTACAGAGCGCGACGCGTCAGCCGACTGCCGTTGTGAAGCTGGCTTAGCATGGAGAGAGTAATGGACCCGAAACGACTTACCCACCTCAAGCAGCTTGAAGCGGAGAGTATCCACATCATCCGCGAAGTTGCGGCAGAATTTGATAACCCCGTCATGATGTATTCCATTGGAAAGGATTCATCTGTGATGTTGCACTTAGCCCGTAAGGCTTTTTACCCCGGGAAAATTCCTTTTCCACTATTGCATGTCGATACGGATTGGAAATTCCGCGAAATGATCGCATTCCGTGACCAGGCGGCTGAGAAGTACGGTTTTGAGTTATTGGTACACAAAAACCCTGAAGGTTTGGCGATGGGGGTAGGACCGTTTACCCATGGTTCATCCAAGCATACCGATATCATGAAAACGCAGGGGTTGAAGCAGGCGTTGGATAAATACGGTTTTGATGCGGCTTTCGGTGGTGCGCGCCGTGATGAAGAAAAATCCCGAGCGAAAGAACGGGTGTATTCGTTCCGCGATAAGAACCATACCTGGGACCCAAAGAACCAGCGTCCGGAATTGTGGAAAACCTACAACGGCCAGATTAATAAAGGCGAGAGCATCCGTGTCTTCCCGCTCTCCAATTGGACGGAACTTGATATTTGGCAGTATATCCTGCTAGAAGAAATCGAAATTGTGCCGCTGTACCTGTCGGCCGTTCGTCCGGTGGTAGAGCGTGATGGCATGCTGATCATGGTGGACGATGATCGGATGGAATTGCAGCCGGGTGAAAAGATTGAGCACAAGAGTGTGCGTTTCAGAACGTTGGGCTGTTATCCATTGACCGGTGCGATTGAATCGGAAGCCGACACCTTACCGGGCATTATTGAAGAAATGCTGGTGGCAACATCCAGTGAGCGCCAAGGACGAGCGATCGACCATGATCAATCTGGCTCTATGGAGTTGAAGAAGCGTCAGGGATATTTCTAAGGAGAGACAATGAACAGCGTAATTGAACAACAAGTGGCTGAGCTAGGGATTGATGCCTATCTTGACCAGCACCAACACAAATCTCTGTTGCGATTTCTAACCTGCGGCTCGGTCGATGATGGCAAAAGTACCTTGATTGGTCGTCTGTTGCATGACTCTCATCAAATTTATGAAGATCAGTTAGCGGCGATTCACTCGGATAGCCAGAAAGTGGGAACCACCGGCGATAAGCCTGACTTGGCGTTATTGGTGGATGGTCTGCAAGCGGAGCGTGAGCAGGGGATCACCATCGATGTGGCTTACCGTTATTTTTCGACCAAGCCGCGTAAATTCATCATTGCCGATACGCCGGGGCATGAGCAATACACCCGTAATATGGCGACTGGTGCGTCGACCTGTGATGTGGCGGTGATCTTGATTGATGCCCGTAAAGGCGTTTTGGATCAAACCCGTCGTCATTCGTATATCGCTAGCCTGCTTGGGATCCGTCATTTTGTGGTGGCGGTGAACAAGATGGATTTGGTGGAATTTGAACAGGGCCGTTTTGAATCTATCCGTGATGAATATCTGGCCTTTGCTGAAAAGCTTAATGCCAATATTGATATCAAACTGGTACCGCTATCGGCGCTTGAAGGCGATAACGTCGTCGATTTGAGTGACAAGATGGCCTGGTATGACGGTGAGTCGTTACTGTCACTGTTGGAAAGTGTGGATATCAGCAGTGATCGTCAGGCCGGTGAGTTCCGTTTCCCGGTTCAGTATGTGAATCGTCCTAATCTCGATTTCCGTGGTTTTGCGGGCACAATTGCGGCCGGTACGGTCTGTGTGGGTGACACGATCACCGCATTGCCATCAGGTAAAACATCGACGATTGAGCGCATTGTGACTTTTGATGGGGATTTACCGTCAGCGTTCGCCGGTCAAGCAGTGACATTAACTTTGGCGGATGAAATTGATATTAGCCGCGGCGATATCTTAGTGCCGGGTAATAGCGATGTACCGCTTAGCGAGCAAGTATTAGCGGATGTGGTATGGATGGCGGAAGCGCCGCTAGAAGTCGGCCGTCAGTACGATATTAAAGTCGCGGGCAAAAAAACGGTTGGCTCCTTTACTGCGGTTCGCCACCAAGTGGATATCAATAACCTGCAGACGTTCGCGGTGGACAACTTGCCGCTTAATGGCATCGGGTTGTGCGAGTTGAACCTGACGGAATCCATTGCTGTTGATGCGTATCAACAGTGTCCAGATACCGGTGGGTTTATCGTGATTGATCGCCTGACCAACGTTACGGTTGGTGCAGGGATGATCCGTGGAGCCTTATCCCCGTCACAAAGCACAACACGTTCAGATGTTTCGGCATTTGAAGTGGAGTTAAATGCGCTGATCCGTAAGCACTTCCCGCATTGGGATGCGAAGGATATAAGCAAGTTGTTGGGGTGAGCATGATGCAATGGGAACAAGGGATCGTTCTCACCATGCTGGTGGTGATAGTGACATGCCTATTAACGTCACGGATCAAACCCGCCTATCTCTTTGCAGGGGCGGCGTTTATCGGCTTTCAGGCGGGGTTGATTGATCTGCCGACGTTGGCGGGCAACTTCACGAACTCATCATTACTGACATTGGTATTGTTGATCCTTGTTTCCATTGCACTGGAAAAGACGCGTCTGATCAGTTGGGTCGGGCAACAAATATCAGTAGGAGGCCAATCTACCGTGGTCGCCAAGCTGGGGTTGTCGACGGCCTTCCTGTCTTCTTTTACAAACAACACCGCTGTCGTGGTGTCACTGATTGGGGCGGTAAAGCGTAATCAACGTCATGCGCCCTCTCGTTTATTGTTGCCCTTGTCTTATACGGCTATTTTAGGGGGCACCCTGACGCTGATCGGTACATCGACCAATTTAATCATCAATAGCTTTGTGGAAGATGCCGGTTTACCGAGTCTGGGATTTTTTGCCCCGACGTCCATTGGATTGGCGGTATTGGTGGTAGGGCTACTGATTTTGATCCCACTAAGCTATTTATTGCCCGTGCATGATGAGCATGGCCAAGATGACTTGTCTTATTTCTTGGAAGCCAAGGTGGATATGCAATCGCCTCTGGCTGGAAAAACGGTGGCTGAGAATGGCCTACGCGCATTGCGCCGTTTATACCTTGCGGAGATCTTGCGGGACGGTAAAACCTTGGCACCAGTATGTCCGGATACCCGTTTGCAAACGGGCGATACCTTATTGTTTTGTGGGGACGTGGAAAGTGTCACGACCTTACAGGAAATTAATGGCCTGACGTTATTTGGTCAGCATCACCTCAATGGTCAGTCGATGCTTGAGGTGATCGTCAGCCAATCGGCTGGCATACGCGGTAAAACCCTTAAGAGTGTTCATTTCCGTGAGCGGTTTGATGCGGTGGTCGTTGCGATCCGCCGTGGCCATGAGCGCCTCGCGGGGGGATTGGGCAATATCGAACTGCATGCCGGCGATACGCTGGTGGTGGTACCGGGCAAGACGTTTGAACAGAAGAAGCAGCAATTAAACCGAGAGTTTGTGCTGGTGAACGGGCTGGACTCCAGTGCGCGCTTAGACAGCCAAAAGAGTATTGCTGTCCTGATTGGCTTTGCCGCGGTGATTGCCTCAACGTTATTGGGCGACATTTCTATCATTAAAGGACTCGCTGCTTATTTGTTGGTGCTAGTCCTGACGGGGATCATTACGTTCCCTGAGTTACGTCGTCGTTTCCCCGTCGATATCGTGGTGATTGTTGGCTCAGCGTTATCCTTAGCGCAATTGATGTTGTCCACGGGCTTATCAGAAAGAATGGGCGACATGATGATGCACGCCTTCGATGGCTGGGGGATCTACGGGGCACTTGTGGCTGTCTATTTCTTGACGTTAGTGTTGACGGAGTTGGTCACCAATAATGCTGCTGCGGCTTTGTCTTTTCCTATCGCGTACAGTCTTGCGGTGAGTTACGGGGTCGATCCCATGCCATTTATCATGGCGATATTGTTTGGTGCCAGTGCCAGTTTTATCTCTCCTTACGGCTATCAAACCAATTTGTTGGTGTATAGCGTGGGGAACTATCAGCTCAGAGATTATCTGCGGATTGGTTTACCGATTTCGTGTGTGTATTCCGTGGTGGTGTTGCTACTCATCCCGCAATTGTTTCCTTTTTAATTTTAAAGACAAATGGAGTTGGCTATGACAACGGCTGTTCAGTCAAATAACGATGAGAATGTGGTTTGGCATACACACCAAATCGACAAAGCATTTCGTGCACAACAAAAACAACAAAAGCCGTGTGTACTGTGGTTCACCGGATTGAGCGGTGCAGGTAAATCAACCGTCGCAGGAGCGTTAGAAATACGCTTATCCGCTTTGGGATATCACACGTACTTACTCGACGGCGATAATGTTCGTCATGGCTTGTGTAAAGATCTGGGATTCTCAGCGGAAGATCGTCGTGAAAATATCCGTCGTATCGGAGAAGTCGCGAAGTTGATGTCAGATGCAGGGCTGATTGTATTGAGCGCCTTTATTTCACCGCATCGTCATGAGCGTCAACTTGTCAGGGATATGCTTGACGATGGCGAGTTTCTGGAAGTCTTTGTGGATACCCCGCTGGAAGAATGTGAAAAGCGTGATCCCAAGGGGTTGTATAAAAAAGCCCGTGCAGGTCAAATTAAGCACTTCACAGGGATTGATGCGGAATATGAGCAGCCAGAAGCGGCTGAAATTCATCTTCAGGCCGGTAATGTCACGGTCGATGCATTGGTTGATCTGTGTGTAGAGTCGCTGAGAAAGCGACATATTGTTGAATGATCACAGGAGTGGACGCGTGGATAGTCAACTTGATGCAATTTATGAAATTGCAATAAGTGCTGGGAAAGCGATCATGGATCGCTACCATGGGCAGGTGCAGATTGCAGAGAAAGCTGACAATAGTCCCGTGACAGACGCTGATCTTGCGGCGAACGCGATTATTATTGAAGGCTTAGCTGCATTAACGCCGAACATCCCCGTGTTGTCGGAAGAGTCAGAGCATTCTTCATGGGAAACTCGACAATCTTGGGAGCGTTTTTGGCTGGTGGACCCGCTTGACGGCACCAAAGAATTCTTGCGTAAAAATGGCGAGTTCACGGTTAACATCGCCTTAATCGAGCAGGGCAAGCCGGTGATGGCGGTGGTGCATGCGCCTGCTTTGAATAAAAGCTGGCTAGGCAATGGTAAACACGCGTGGCTTGTGACTAAAGCCGGAAAAGAAAATATCAAAACAAGGCCTGCGACAGTTCCGACAGTCGTGGGTAGCCGTTCGCACCCTAGTACTGGATTGAGTGACTTTCTCGAAAAGCTGGGTGAACACAAAATGGCAGAAGTGGGTTCATCATTGAAGTTCTGTCTGGTCGCAGAAGGTCGCGCACAATATTATCCGCGATTAGGTCCGACAATGATGTGGGATACCGCCGCTGGACAATGCATCGCAGAAAGTGCGGGCGCCCAAGTACTCACATTAGAGGGAGAGGTGCTGGGCTATCAGCGAGAGAATTTACTGAACCCTGCCTTTATTGTTTCTCTTCTTCGCTAATCGCATTACCTCTCTATATAAAGAGATAGGGTATTTCCCCTATCTCTCTTGCATTTCGCTTATACAAAACCGAATCGCTCAACTACACTCATAACTTCGTGAATACGCTATCGTCGTCATAGTGTGGTGATCCTTGAATGTAATTTTGACCTTGAGTGCTTACATTTAAGCATGATTGTACTTTTTATTGCCTTCCTGTCTTAACTGCTACCAGTTGGGTGTTTTCGGTAGAGAAATAGATTGCCATCTCGTGAGAGGGGCTTATACTGCGACCACACCAACAGGGACGGCTTCTTAGTAAGCTATATACAAACTGTGTATAACTTGTTGGTTAAATGGCAGCGCAAACTTCTCGACCTCTTTAGCTTGACTTTATGATGGTTATAATGAGAAATTGCACGCCTTGCTTGATTGGTTTGAGTTAAACCTCAAAAATAATAGTTTTCTATTATCAAGCGTTGTCAGTTAAGGGTTGGGTTTGAAAAAGAATTCAATTTACTTGTTGACAGCAGGGTTTGCGGTGGTAATATACGCAGCCTCAACACGGCGCACTGCGCTGAGTTAATGTTCTTTAACAATTTGACCATGCAATCTGTGTGGGCACTCGTGAAATGATAGTCAACAAAAGAATTATCAATGATACTGAGTGACCAATACAAAATAGCGCAAGTTATTTTGGCACAGTCAATTCGTTCGTTACTTCGGTAATGAACAAAAACAGTTTTTCATTGAGCCGCTATTTATAGCAGCAAACACTTTTAATTGAAGAGTTTGATCATGGCTCAGATTGAACGCTGGCGGCAGGCCTAACACATGCAAGTCGAGCGGTAACAGGAAAGAAGCTTGCTTCTTTTGCTGACGAGCGGCGGACGGGTGAGTAATGCCTGGGAACATGCCT
>NZ_JAKJSN010000071.1:0-21180 GCF_050337005.1 Photobacterium japonica
ATTATTAACGGTATATATACCCTGCGTGTGAGTAAGGGGGGGGATCACAAATTTGTGATGGGAAATTCTCATTCCCTTGCCTAAACGTCCCGTAGGTGGAAAAATTTCCCACGAAATGGACTGAACGGGAAATCACCTCCATGAATAAGCAAACGTTCATCAATGCTGTGAATAAATTCGATACGCACACGGATGCTGAAACGCGTATTGCACAGTATTTTATGCAGCATTATGCGGTATTACCCTTTGCGAAAATTGATGACCTTTGCAAACAAATTGGCGTAGGAAAGGCAACGTTAGGCCGTTTTCTACAACGTTTAGGCTTTAGTGGATTCATTGAATTCAAAAAAGACGTCACGGAAGATTTAACGCAAACCTTAACCATTCCGATTGAACGCTATGAGCACCAACGTACGGATGCGAATCCGGATGATATTCGTGGTGTACTGGCAACGCACTATCACGAAGTACAAGATAACCTAGAAAAAACGTTTGAATCCTTGTCTGAGCAAGATTTTGAACGCGCGATTGATATCATGTGTCAATCTGACGGCAAGTTGTACGTGATGGGGAGTGCCTCGTCAGAAGCGTTAGCCAATTATTTCTACTTGCTGGCTCGCTATTTACGCAAGGAAGTAGTCTTTTTAAAAGCCGATGTATCAACGTTACCGCATCAATTGGTGGATGTAACGCCAAGCGATACCTTGTTTGCCATTTCTTATCACCGCTATTCTAACGTTACCGTTAAGTTGGTGCGTTGGTTCCATGAATGTGGCGGTCAAATCATTACCTTGACGGATCAACACGTCAATCCCTTTGTTCCCTACAGCGATGTTCAATTTACCGTTGAGAGTGAGGGAAGAGGCTACTTTAATAACCGTGCTGCAGGGTTTGCACTTATTGAGGTCCTAATAAAAGGGCTGTCTTTGCAGCAAGGAAAAGATAATCGTTTTCAACGCATAGAAGGACTTTTCGAAGAATTCAGTATATTTAAATCATAACAACAACCCACATTTTATTTGTATGTAAATTTTCATATAAATACGTGGTGACATATACACCACGACAATTTATATATTTAGCTTGCTTTTAATACTCTAATGATTATTGAAGAGGATATTCATGATTACGTATTTAGCGCTGCCGATGATCCTTGCTGTCGGTTATTTTATTGTTAAGAAATACAATACACAGGCTGTGTTATTTCTTGCTGGTTTAACCATGATCGCACTGGGTGTGATTAACGGTAATACGGAGTTCTTGCCAAAGGGGGGCTCACACACGGGCTCTATCATTGTTGACTTCTTTGAAGTGATCAAAGTTATTTCTTCTTCCACATTGGCCAAACTGGGTTTGATCATTATGGCAGTGGGGGGCTTCTCAAAATACATGGGTCACATTGGTGCGGCGAACGCCATGGTGCAAATTGCCACCAAACCGCTTTCTTATATCAAAAACCCGTATTTGGTCTTGGCAATGGCGTATGTGATCGGGCAGCTGATCAACATCTTCATTCCTAGTGCGACGGGCTTGGCGTTGTTGCTGTTGGTTGCCATGTACCCAGTCTTAGTGGGTGTGGGTTGTAACCCAGCCGCAGCGGCCGCTGTTGTTGCGACGACAGGCTGTTTAGACTTGGGTCCTGCATCTTCAGCCGCCAACAAAGCGGCAGAAGTCTCTGGCATTGATGTAGCAACGTATTTCGCAAGCTACCAGCTACCTGTGTCTATGGTTGCGATCGTAGTGATTGCAACATTGCACTTCTTCAGTCAGCGCTATTTTGATCAGAAAGATGCAGAAAAAGGGGTTAAACACGAGTTTAACCTGGATGCAAAAGAGCAGCGTAAAGCACCAAAATGGTTCGCAATTCTGCCTGTTTTACCACTGGGTTTGTTGCTGACATTCAGTAGCTTTGCCGTTACTTCTATCCGTATGGATGTGGTTACTGCCATGTTTATTGCCCTGTTTGTGTCTATGGTGTGTGACTTCATCTATACCCGTGACGGTAAAGAAGTAGCTGCATCACTGAAAGTGTACTTCGAAGGCATGGGTAACGTGTTCTCTGGTGTGGTGACCTTGATCATTGCAGCACAGACGTTCGTTGTCGGTTTGAAAGCGATTGGTTTCATCGATTTGCTACTGAGCTCTGCGTCAAACATGGGCTTGGGTTACTTTGCGATGATCATCATGCTGGTGGTGATTATTGTGACCATCACCATGTTGTCTGGTTCAGGTAATGCGGCATTCTTCAGTTTCTCTAACTTGGCCCCAGATGTGGCAGCACAAGTGGGTACCGCAACGGCACACGTTGCGCTTCCTATGCAGTTGTCTGCGGGTTTGATGCGCTCAGCGTCACCTGTAGCAGGTGTTGTAATTGCCTGTGCGGCAGTTGCCAATGTTTCACCGATTGAGTTAGCAAAACGTACCGCGATTCCAATGCTGGGTGGTTTGTTAACTGTGATGATTTGTTCTCAAATCTTGGTGTAACAGTTACCGAATAAGGCTGTGGGAGGGGGTCCCGCAGCCTTTTTTGTTTCAAAAATTAGCGAAAAAGCTATGCCTCTCGATTGTCTCTTCTTTCACGTTTTTACGGAGAACAGAGTGAGTCGATAGCCATGTCTTTTTTATTCAATTACTTCTCACCGATTGGGAGCATGCCATGAATATTGTTGATCGTTTCATTAATTACACTCGAATTAATACCACTACCAGCCGTGAAAATGGTGCGGCGGGGATCATGCCATCATCACCGGGCCAGATGGAATTGGCACAGCTGCTAGCCAAAGAGTTGGAAGCGCTGGGTATGGAAGAGATCGTTTTACGTGATACGGCGATCTTAACAGCAACGTTGCCGAGTAATGTGGATTACCCAACGCAAACTGTGTCTTTCTTTGCCCATTTAGATACCAGTATGGAGCAAACTAATGACACCAACGCACAGGTTGTACATTACGAAGGGGGGGACATTACCCTGAACGCCGCGCTGGATATTGTGATGAAGCAATCAGAATTCCCAGAGTTGGCGGATTACCAGCAGCAAGACATCATTGTGACCGACGGTACCAGCTTGCTAGGCGCCGATGACAAAGCCGCGATCGCTGCCGTTATGCATGCTCTGCAAGTGCTGCAGGCAAACCCTGAGATCAAACACGGTCCCGTGAAAGTGGCATTCGTACCCGATGAAGAGCAAGGCTTACGTGGCGCGAAAGCGTTTGACGTTGACAGTTTTGGTGCAGATTTTGGTTACACGCTAGATTGTTGTGGCATTGGTGAATTCGTGCATGAAAACTGGAATGCCGGTGATGCGGTTATCACCTTCATTGGTCAGTCAGCACACCCAATGTCGGCCAAAGGCAAGCTGAAAAACTCCTTGCTGATGGCACACAAGTTTATTGCCATGCTACCGGGCGGTGAAGCGCCGGAATACACCGATGGCCGTGAAGGTTACTACTGGGTGAAAGAGCTGGCGGGTAACAGTGCGAAAACCGTTCTGAAAATGGATGTGCGTGATTTCACCAAGCAAGGTTATGCGGCACGTATGGCGTTCTTGCAGCAGTTGGCAGATAACTGCGTGGCACTATGGGGTGAGGGCAGTGTGGTGATTGGCCTGTCTGATCGTTACGAGAACGTCGCGAACAGCCTAGAAGGTGAGGCGAGCTTCCCGATTGATATCGCCAAAGAAGCGTATGCGCGCAATAATATTGTGATGAAAGCGACGCCAATGCGTGGCGGTTACGATGGCGCTGTATTGTCACAGAAAGGCTTGCCGTGTCCTAACATCTTTACCGGTGCACATAACTTCCACTCTATTTATGAGTACTTGCCTGTCCCTTCATTGGAAGCGGCCAGCGCGGTGGTTGTGGATGTGATCCGCATTACAGCAGAACGTGCGACGCGTTAATCACTTCATTGTTCTTTCAGTGATTTGAACACCCCCCAAAAAAATAGTGCAGCACGTTCGCTGCACTTTTTTATGCCTGCTGTTTGACTACCTGTTATCGAGGCACAGGGACTCCGAAATATATCAGCATAAAAATGACGAAACGTCGAATAAAAAAAGAGCCAGCAAATGCTGGCTCTTTTTGTTTTTCATCTCATGATGGCAGCGAGTGCCGTCAGGATTATTTGTTTACTGAGGCTGGTTCAGCGTCACCTTTTGGATGCCATGCACCGTCAAGCTCTTCCAATTCAGGGAACTTCGAGCGGTCGAACTCAGGCGATTTGCCCGCTTTCAACTGTACTTCGTAGTCCTTAATCACGCGGATAGCGAGACCAGAAAGCAGTACCAGTGCCGCGATGTTAATCAGTGCCATCATACCCATAGAAGCATCAGCCAAGTTCCATACCACAGGTAGAGAGGCCACAGAACCGAACATCACCATACCCAGTACACACATACGGAATGCGAATAGGCCTTTTTTGGTGTTGCCATTCAAGAACATCACGTTGGTTTCTGCGTAGCTATAGTTAGCGATGATGGATGAGAAACAGAACAGAATAATCGCTGCTGCCATGAAGTAGGTTGTCCAACCGCCAAGCTCGCTGGTTAGCGCTTGCTGAAGCAGGCTGATACCGGTTGCCGCATCGGGTTGATCCATCACACCACTTAGCATGATCATCGCAGCAGATGCTGTACAAATCACGATAGTATCGACAAAAACACCTAGCATCTGAACGAAGCCCTGAGACGCAGGGTGGTTCGGGTTAGGTGTCGCACTTGCAGCAACGTTTGCCGCAGAACCCATACCGGCTTCGTTTGAGAACAAACCACGTGCGATACCGCTCTGCATTGCCTGTGACATGGTGTATGCCACACCACCTGCTGCCGCTTCTTGCCAGCCGAACGCGCTCTTTACAATCAGCGATAATACCGCTGGAAGCTCAGTGATGTTCATCACAACAATCAGCAATGCAATCGCAAGGTAGCCAATTGCCATAACCGGCACGATACGAGCTGAAGCAGACGCAATCTTACGTAAACCGCCCATAATAAAGAAGGCAGAACACGCCACAATCACCACACCCATAATGGTTTCATCAAACCCAAATGAATGGCTAAGTGCATCAGTAATGGTGTTAGCTTGTACGGCGTTGAACACTAAACCAAACGCGATGATCAAAAAGACAGAGAAAAGAGACCCCATCCAGCGTTGGCCTAGGCCTTTTTCCATGTAGTAAGCAGGGCCACCACGGTATTGACCGTCCACATCTTTGGTTTTGTAAACTTGCGCGAGGGTTGATTCAATAAAGGCGGTAGACATACCGAATAGGGCAATCACCCACATCCAGAAAATCGCACCAGGGCCGCCGACGGCTAATGCCACCGCAACACCGGCCATATTACCGGTTCCGACACGTGCTGCCATTGAAGTACAGAATACTTCGTAAGAGCTCAAGCCGTTATCAACATCTTTGCCGCTTTTAAGGACATCGATTGCGTGTTTGAACTGGCGGATTTGAATGAAGCCTAGACGCAAAGTGAAGTAAATACCGACTGCAACCAGTAGGTAAACAAGAAGTTGGCCCCAAAGTACACCGTTAATGGCACCAATGACGGCACTTAAGCCGTCGTTGAGTGCGGTTAACCAAGTTTCGTTACTAACGCTCATGATTATTTCCTGTATATGACATTCAATGACGAATAACGCCATTGAATAAACTGGAACGTCCATTTACATGACAGTTCATACTTCGATTCTGAATTTATATTTTTTATGTCTTATATAACGCTGATTTTTTGTAACCGAGAAGGGTTACATTAATGAAACATAGAATCAGATGTTTCATCTGTAGACGGGACGGTAAGTTAGCATGAAAATTCGCATTCTCAGCGTGACTCAGATCACGCTTTGTGAATGTATGCTTACCTTAAAATTGTTGCAGTATGTGATTCCGTTAAATAAAATCAAATAAAACAAACGTTTGCGTTAATAATGAGAGGGTCAGTATTGGTATGTTTTGAACGTTGCTCAATTACAGTTTGTTTGGTTTTTTACGTTATCTTAACAATGTTTTGTGGGTTTATTAACTGTTTGGTCTGGTTGGATTTTAACCATTCTTAACATGCGAGAATGCTTTTTGGTATATAGAAAGAAAATGCAGTGAATAAGTTTGCATTTGTTTTCGTATGGCGAGAAAGGGGGGGGGGCCAGCGGCATACTGGCCATGAGAATAAAGGAAAAGAAAGGGGGTGAATCAGTGAACAAGCGTTGAATAATTATCAAAAAATTGGCTGCGTTTTAGTTGGTCAATGTTCTCTACGAAATTCTGTGTTTCATCACATAAATCACTGTCTAATACCATGAACTGATGACCGCAAGAGCAAGTAAAAACGCCAGCGTCAGAAACAAGGTATTCCTCATCCTGACCACATTCTGTGCATATTGGTAGTTCTTGCATAGGTTATACCACCTAGAGTTATTGTTAATTTTGTTGTGTTTACTTCTGTGTTGCTGAGAGCATGTGTTGCATAAGTAAGTATAGTAATGCTTGTCTAGAGGAGTGAATATCAAAGAAGTGGAAATATTGGACAGGTCACTAAATTTATGTAATTCGCAAACACTTAAAATTGCATTTAATTGCAGTATGATGTAGTGAATAAACATGAAAAAACCCGCACGATGGCGGGTTTTGTTATAAATGGTCAGGATTCTGACAGAAATTAGAAAGAAGTACGCTTGTATCGACGGTATTCTGAATGCCAGAAGTTGTCGTTGATCTTCTCTTTAATACGCTCATCGGTGTTCTTTGGTGCTTTACGCTGTTCAACGGCTTTCTTCGCCACGGCAAACGCAATATGACGCGATACGTCCTGAATTTCTTCCAATGGCGGCAATAGCGCGCCTGTGCCATTAATCGCCAGTGGTGAACACTCTGCCAGTGCACGGCTACTTTCTCTTAGCATCTCGTCAGTGACACGGTGTGCGCCAACGGCCAATACACCCAAACCGATACCAGGGAAAATATAACTGTTGTTACATTGTGCGATAGGGTAGATTTTTCCGTTGTGCATCACAGGTTCAAACGGGGAGCCAGTCGCAACCAGTGCGTTACCGTCAGTCCAGCGGATCAAATCTGCCGGTGTGGCTTCTACACGGCTGGTTGGGTTAGACAACGGAAAAATGATCGGACGCTCACAATGCTTGTGCATTTCGCGGATCACTTCTTCGCTGAATAGGCCTGGTACGCCCGACACACCAATTAAGACGTTTGGTTTACCATTGCGCATCACATCCAACAGTGAAATGTTGTTGTCTTCGGTATCCCACTGGCTGATTGCTTCACGGGTTTGTACCAATTTCTTCTGGAAATTGATCAGATTCGGCATGTCGTCGACCAATAGGCCCCAACGGTCGACCATGAATACTTGGCTACGTGCTTGCGCTTCGCTGATGCCTTCAGACACCATTTGCGCAATGATCGCTTCCGCGATACCGCAACCGGCAGATCCTGCACCCAAGAAGGTAATACGCTGATCAGACAGTTTGTTACCGGCTGCTTTACACGCCGCAAGTAGCGAACCCACAGTAACGGCTGCGGTACCTTGAATGTCATCATTGAAGCAGCACACTTCGTCTTTATAACGCTCAAGTAAAGGCATCGCATTTTTCTGTGCGAAGTCTTCAAACTGGATCAGTGCTTCCGGCCAACGGTGTTTTACCGCCTGAATGAAATCATCAACAAACGTTTCGTATTCCTGACCAGAAATACGAGGATGACGCCAACCCATGTACATAGGATCAGACAAACGCTGCGGGTTATTAGTACCCACATCAAGCACAACTGGCAGGGTGTAAGCAGGGCTGATGCCCCCACATGCGGTGTATAGCGATAGCTTACCGATTGGAATACCCATACCACCGATACCTTGGTCACCCAGACCAAGAATACGTTCGCCGTCTGTTACTACGATCACTTTTACGTTGTGACGAGAGGCATTGTTGAGCATGTCTTCAATGCGGTCACGGTTCGGGTAAGAGATGAACAGGCCACGGCCACGACGGTAAATGTTTGAGAAATCTTCACAGGCTGCACCTACCGTAGGGGTGTAGATGATCGGCATCATTTCTGTGATGTTATTTTCAACTAAACGGTAGAACAACGTTTCATTGGTGTCTTGGATATTGCGCAGGTAGATGTGCTTATCCATGTCGTTATCGAACTGCATGAACTGCTTATAGGCACGTTCAGCTTGTTCTTCAATGGTTTCGATCGCTTCTGGAAGTAGACCTTCCAAGTTGAAGAACATACGTTCTTCTACAGAGAATGCACTGCCTTTGTTCAGCAGGGGAGTTTCAAGTAGCGCAGGGCCTGCGTAAGGGATATAGAGTGGGCGTTTGTCGTTGTTCATGCAATCAGCTCTGTTTTGAGTAGAGGTATGAAAAAAGCACTTTTCATTTAAGGGCTAATCGTAGATCTACGCGTCACAATATTCAAAGAGAATCCGAGATAATTTAGCGAATTAGATCAAGTTTCTGTGCATAAGTTTACGGTCATTAACACGGTAAAATGAAAAATGTTAACTCTGTGTTTCGGTGTGATCGAGATGTGTGCGTATTGTGTGTGATGTGGCGCATTTATGTGATCGTGAATGGCGTTATAATTGCTGGTTTTTTGTGCATCTGAGAATTGAAATCATCACGCGAGAACTTGTAGGTGTTTTGGTTAAATTTACCCTTACTTTGATCGCGTTTTGTTGTGTTGGTGTTTCTTTTGTTTGTGCTTAATGTTTCCTTTGTCGGTAAGAGATAGATCAGCAGTAATGATAATAGGGATCGATTGCTGGCTGAAAGAGGTTAAGCATAGCGTCAAAAGCAGCAGTAAGGTGAACGATAAGGAGAGGGATCAGAAGAACAATAAGGAGAGAAGGAACGCTTCTTGATCTCCTCGGGGGCGATCAAGAAGCGACAATAAATCAATAATGCCAAGGGAACTGGCTGAAGTCCTGATCGCGTTTCTCTAGGAACGCATCGCGGCCTTCTTGTGCTTCGGCAGTGCCATAAGCCAGACGTGTTGCTTCACCTGCGAACAACTGCTGGCCCACTAAGCCATCATCTGGCAGGTTGAAACCGTACTTCAGCATACGCATCGCAGTGGGTGACTTACTGTTGATCTCTTTTGCCCAACGCAGTGCTTCTTCTTCAAGCTCAAAGTGATCAACCACTTTGTTGACCATGCCCATGTCATAGGCTTCTTGCGCACTGTAGTTGAAACCACAGAAGAAGATTTCACGGGCACGTTTCTGGCCGATCATTTTGGCTAGGTAAGCTGAGCCGTAACCTGAGTCAAACGATGCAACGTCAGGATCGGTTTGTTTGAAGATAGCATGTTCTTTAGATGCCAGCGTTAAATCACACACAACGTGCAGACTATGGCCACCGCCAACAGCCCAACCCGGTACAACTGCAATCACGACTTTTGGCATAAAGCGGATCATGCGTTGCACTTCGAGAATATGAAGACGGCCCATGCGTGCTACATCTGCAGTACCGGCTTCTTCCCCTTCGTATTTGTAACCATCTTTGCCACGAATACGCTGATCGCCACCAGAAGAGAATGACCACTGGCCTTTTTCAGATGGACCATTACCGGTTAGCAGTACACAACCTACGTCTGACCACTGGCGAGCATGATCCAAGGCGGTGAATAGCTCATCGACCGTTTTAGGGCGGAAAGCATTCAGACAGTCTGGACGGTTGATGGCAATACGCACGGTGCCATGAGCTTTGGCACGGTGGTAGGTCACATCTTCAAAATCAAAACCAGGGACAGCATCCCATAGATCGGGATTAAAAATTTCTTTGCGGGTCATGATGACGATTGCCTCATTGAGTTGGGAAGTTCTCCAAGTCACGAAGTACTTGGTAGGTACAGGCTAGGGGCTTAGCGGTAAAAGTCAATAATTTATGAAGGAATATGACAATTCTAGAAGGGAATAGATCACAATGGTTCACAAAGCGGTCAGAAAATGCAGGAAAAAGAAGGGTGAGAGAGGGAGCATGCCTGACCACTCTCACCATACGGATTCCGTAATAAAAACGAATAGATACAATATAAAGGGAAAATAGCGTAAGGGTTCACTTAGGCGCGTAATTGTTTTTGGATATTGAGCACTCTGCGGCGTGACAGTGTAATAAGGAAAATGCTCGCGAGGAACAATGGCAGTGGTGCCGGTTCCGCAATTTCTGCGGCTGGCGAGTAGGCGGTAATTAATCGTGTCCAGTCGCCCGGTGAGCTGGCATTCCAAGCTATGGCGGTGCTAACACCATCAAAGAGTGTAGAGTCACCGCCCTCTAAGCCACGCAAGGTAAAGTCGTTATAGTCGATACCGGGTAGGGCGAGGGCTGAATCACTGGCAAATAAGTTCGCATCGGAGGTGACATACGCAAAAACTTGCGAATCCAGCACGATATCGGCAGAGATGCTCCCTGAATTTTTCGGATCCCATTGCACGTAGTGACTCGATACAATGGTGCCCGTTGCGATGAAATAGTCACCGTTGCCGGCATCTGAAATGAATGAAGCGTTAGGATCATACACGCGGTCGACGCGAAGCGGCTCTGTCAGCGTGTGGTTTTGCACCTCATCCCAAGCCAGTAATTTGTTGTTATTCGGGTTTTTCGTTATGACCGCCGGCGGTGTCTCTGTGATCTCACAGCTTACTGCGGGGCCGCTGCTCACGTTTCCGGCACAGTTATCAATACTGACTAATGTTGCTTGAGCAGAGAAAGAAACGGCGAACATCATCGTCAGCAGTAGAACGTAAATTGTTTTAATCTTGTCACTCATGGGCATTTCCCGTTGGCTATCTTCCCTATCCGTATTGAGTAACTTGCAAATGCTGAGCCAGTTTGTTCGATGATGCTTTTTTATTCAATTTTTATGCCGTCAGCGGCGGAAACGTCGCGTTATTTACGTTATGACTCGTTTTCTTAGTGTGCTGATGGCGTGGGGTTCTTTATATGCAGGTCTCTGGCTTGCAGTCTGCAAGGCATATTGCCAAAATGATGCTTCTTTCTCCTTATTTTCCCTCTGAGTCACTATGTCTTTGCAGTTACCGGCTTTTCAGTTGCCTATCGATGCCATTCAAACGGATTTCATTACCCTACTTGCCAACGACCACCTTGTCGTCGTGGCTGAAACTGGGTCAGGTAAATCGACGCGCTTACCGGTGTGGTCCGCCACGCGCGGGCGGGTGTTGGTGGTGGAACCGCGACGAGTAGCGTGCAGCGCGTTAGCTGAGTTTATTGCGCAGTGTCGCGGTGAAAAAGTCGGGCAATCCGTGGGTTATGCGATTCGCTTTGATAATCAATTTCATGATGACTCTGAGATTGTGTTTGTGACGCCGGGTGTGGCATTACGCTGGTTAAGTGAAGATGGCTTGGCGACGTTTAATACCATCATTATTGATGAGTTTCATGAACGCCGTTGGGATACGGATTTATTATTGGCGATGTTGAAAGTGCGAGACTCGCATCGTTTGGTAGTCACCTCTGCCACGCTGGACAGCGACCGGTTGACGGCGTATTTACAGGGGCAGAGCCTGCGTGCAGAAGGGCGAAACTTTGCTGTCACTGTGTCGTATATTGCATCTGACAGTCGCAATATGCCAGAAAGTCGCCACCTAGATAGCCAAGTGACCAAGGTGGTGGAACAGCATTATCGTGAACATCAGGATATTTTGGTGTTCTTGCCCGGGCGCAAAGAAATTGCACAATGCTTAGCGAATGTGAAAAAGGCGCTGCATGCTGACATTGACGCAGGCTTTGTGGATGTGATTCCCCTGCATGCTTCAGTCACTGACGCAGAGCGACACCGTGCGCTAACTGAGAGTGATAAGCAGCGCATTATCTTCGCAACCAATGTGGCGGAAACCTCCGTGACCATTCCCGGTGTCACGCTGATCATTGATTCTGGCTTAGAGCGCCGAACCCACCAGCGCAATGGCCGAACCGTATTAGGATTACACGCCATTTCCCGTGCCAGTGCCGAGCAACGTAAAGGACGAGCTGGTCGAGTGAGAGACGGGCATTGTATTCGCTTGTTCGGTCAAGCGGCACCCCTCGATCTGATCACGCCTCCGGAGTTGCACCGTGAGGAATTGGTGGAGCCCATGCTGGCGGCCGCATGTTGCGGTTATCGATTAGATGCGCTGGACTTTGTAGACTCGGTGCCAGAGAAAGCCAGACAGCAAGCCTTTGACCGATTAAAGCAAATGCAGGCCATTGATGAGGACGGGCGTGCAACCGCACAGGGGCATATCTTGTACCCGTTGCCCATTGATACCTTGTTTGCCTACCTGATCACCGCGATGCCAGATAAAGCCAGCCGGGAAGCCATGGTGGATTTATCTGCTGCGCTCAGTGTTTATCAGCGGGTGTGGAACATGCCAAGCGGAGAAGAGCGGCTTGAGAAACTGGCGAAATGGGAACCCTTGCATTGTGATGCCATGACATTGATTAAGCTGTTACGGGGTCACGTGCCGGAATGGCTGGATATCGATCCAAACGTATTGGCCGAAGCACGTATGCTGGCGGAACAAATGCGTGCGGCGTTAGATTTACCTATGTTGGAAGTCGCAACGACGGTACGCCGCGAAGCGTGGCTAAAAGCGGTGATGACAACAGCGCCAGAGTTGGTGTTTGTGCGTCGAGAACGTCGCCGCCAAGCATTGGGGAATGGCTATTGCGAAGTGTCTGTCGCGCGTGATTGCCGTTATCCAGACACGGCGGAGGCGGCGATCGTTTTTGATCAATTTGCACTGCCGGGTAAAGGTGTCAAACAAAACATGATTTTGGCTACTTGTATGGCACCCGTGCCGTTGGCATGGCTCAATGACCTGACATTGGGTGAGGAGGCCTTTGGCGGCACCAAAGTCACCGACGACGGTTGCTGGGTGGAACACCAACGGGTATACGCCGGTAGGGTGATTCATACGGAATGGGCGTTGCCACAGGGGGAATCGGCTCATGATGCGTTGGTGGATTTAGTGGTGGATGGCTTGCTGTTGGAAGGGTTGGCAGACATACGCCATGTGGATATTCATCAATGGAACTTATATCTTGCCTTGGGGCGGTATGATGCGAATACGTGCCCGCGCACGCCGGAACCCGTTGTATTGCGCTCGTGGTTAAGTGAGCAGCTTAGCGCATTGGGCGTCGAGTCCGCGGACGATCTTGAATGGTTTAGTCCCGATGATTTTCCGTTTGTCGGTATCCCCGATTGGGAGCGAGCGGATTTTGATAGTGAGTTTCCCCATCGAGTGGCACTAACGGATCTGGAGATGGAGATTGAATACCATGTGACCCGAAAATTGGTGGTCGCGGTACATGTTAACGGCAAGAGAAAGCCGGATCCGAAACGTTGGGAATTGCCGCGTTGGCATGGCTGGAAAGTGCAGTATCGCAAAGCCAGCCGAATTATTGATATTCGCTGACAGTCAGTGCTATTGCGCGTAGAGAAAACAATGATAACGGTGACCAATTAATGTGAGCATGGCCGGAGAGCGGTAAAACAGGTGCCTATTTTGACGTCATGCGCAGTAAACTAAACCGTTATTGTGAGCAAGGAGTGCGCCAATGAAACACCCGCTTATCGCGATGAGTCTGCTTTTATCCCCTTTATGGTTATCCTCTATGGGGGGATCGTCAATAGCATTTGCTGCGCCGACATCTGTGTTGCCGTCGGATCAACAAGCTGGGCAGATACTGACGTCATCCCCCCATGCTCTGGTGGCGGCGGCCATGGATCGAACCACCCACAACGTGCGGTACGATGGCCGATATATCAGCATCCCGTACCCGAATGGGGATGTACCGGCTGACATCGGCGTCTGTACCGATGTGGTGATTCGCAGTTACCGTCAGCTAGGCATTGATTTACAACGGCTGGTGCATGAAGACATGCGCCAGCATTTTTCGTTATACCCATCCAAACGTATTTGGGGCTTAACCCGTACCGACCGCAATATCGACCACCGTCGAGTCCCCAATCTTCAAGTCTTTTTTCAACGTCACGGGGTGAGTTTGCCCATCAGTCATGAGGCCAAGCAGTATCAACCTGGTGACATTGTCACGTGGATGTTACCGGGTAACTTGCCGCATATTGGCATTATCGTGGACAAATGGTCAGACGATGGCAAACGACCGCTCGTGGTCCACAATATTGGTCGGGGGCCGGTGTTGGAAGACATGCTGTTTGATTACACCATCACTGGACGTTATCAATATCAGCCTGAATAACCAGCAAAAGGCCAAAGTATGCGAATGAAAGGGACATTAGGGATTGTCGGGCTGCTGTGTGTTTGTGCATTAGTCTGGTTATTTGTGTTTGGGCGCGGTTATTGGTATCCGGTGTACGTGAAAATGAACGGTAAGCAAACGGTCTCGGATGTGGTGAACAAATACGGCGAATCAGCGGAAGGCCGACTAGCCAGTGCCTTTCATGCCGCTGGCGTGGCATACCCACCGAAAGAGATTGCGTTGTTAGCAGTAAAAGCCGATAAGCGGGTGGAATTGTGGGCCAAGCAAGATGGCGCTCAGCAGGGAGCCGATTGGCACTTGATCAAACCCTATGATGTGCTTGCTGCCAGTGGTGAATTGGGGCCCAAATTACGCGAAGGTGATCGCCAAGTGCCCGAAGGCATCTATCGTGTCGAAGGGTTGAACCCGAACAGTGCGTATCATTTATCCATGAAATTGAATTACCCCAATGCCTTTGATTCCCAATGGGCAAAGAAAGAAGGCCGTACAGAACCCGGCACTAATATCTTTATTCATGGTAAGGCGGTATCGGTGGGCTGCTTGGCGATGGGGGATCCGGCGATTGAAGAACTGTTCGTGTTAGTTAACGAAGTAGGTAAAGCGCAAGTCAGTGTGATTATTGCCCCTGTGGATCCACGCAAGCAATCCCTGCTACCCGCGGATGGGGATAAAGCTTGGGTCGCCACCTTGTATCAAGATATTGAGCAGGCGTTTCTCGCCGTAAGCCAACCTTAATCGCACGGTATTGAGAAGGTTAGCCCCTGCGCAATGCAAAATCACAGGGGTGAGATGATTATTCAGCCGCAGGCTGGTTATTTTGTGCCGCCAGTTTGGCGCGAATAAACTCAGCATGATCCACGTAGACAAGTTCAGCCACTTGGCGGATCACCGCCTCTTCCAGTGGATCAAGAATCCCGTCGGCATACGCCACTTCCCACATGGCTTCAATCAGGCTGTAACGTTCAGCAGGCTGGAGTGAACGCAGTTTGGTAGTAAATTCATACAATGAAACGGATTGCTGGGTTTGTGCTTGCGCTTGATTTAATAGCGCGATGGCGCTGTCTTCTGTGATCCCTAACAGATGCATCAGTTGGTGGATGTTAGCGCTTTTCTCTCTAGGGTCATCATTATGATCCGCATTGGACACTTCGCACAGCAGGCAAGCCATAGCAAGGTTGAGTGATGGGGTATCAACCGCACTACCATCACTGCCTTCATGCATCATTTGGCGAAAGATAGATCGTAATTGTTTGAACATGCACATACCTCAGTGGTTCAGTCTTTTTTGTCGCGACTATTTTTGTTACTACTCATAGTATAGATAGGGGTGAGCTTGGGATTTTCAAGTTCAGTGTTGAAGAGTGAGACTATTTGCGAGGGCGGAGGTTCCCGAAAGCGGCGTTTAAAGACGATTGTTTCAATGCTGAATGTTCACCCTGCCGGGGGAAACGATGCCCCCGGCATAGTGGAAAATGTTACGTTACACGATCAGAAACGCATATTGATGATAGGGAAAACAGGCAAATCTTTGCTGACAAAGGTGCCCGACTTATCGTAGTTGATCAGGCCGATTTGGATGCCTTTTTCGATACGGTCGGTCGCATTTACAAAGCCAAATTGTACGCCGTTTAAGCGTGCGGTGTAGTTAACGGTACCAAACTGGAGGCCTGTAAATTGGCCGCCATTGTAGTTAAAGAAGGCGATATCAGCACCTTTAGCGGTATTATCATTCCAGTTTACCAGACCAAATTTTGCACCCGTTGACTGGTTCGTCACACGGTTAGCCCCGAAGAACATGCCTACACTTAACCCCGTAAAATTCTGCGATTCGGCTAAACCGAGAATAGGAAGCTGAAAGCCCGTGACAGAGGGAGTCTGTCCATAAAGCAGCGAGGCACGGAAGCCATGCACATTGCCATCAGGTAAATTATTACCGGGTACGGAAAGTTGGATAGGTTGATTAGCGAGCGCTGGCGCAGAAAGGGAGGCGGCTAGCACCAAACCCACAAACGTCTTTTTCATTGTTTGTACTCTACATGGATAAACTGCGCAAAATAATACCTGAAAGGATAAAATTAATCCAAATAAGGATGGTGATAGGTCAAGGTTAACGGGAACCGTGCGCAAGATGCCGTAAATCCCATAAGTGTGGTAGAATTCGCGCAATTTTTTAAAAATAGTCAACTGAATTATCAGGAATTCCATTGAGTCAGTCGAATACCTCTCAGTCTAGCGTTTTGAATAATGAAAAAACGCTGAAAGCCGCCATTCAAGATTGCATGATCCGCGATCGTTTCCGTTTGCACAAACGCGTGCAAGGGGCGGCTCGAATTAAGAACGAACAGGCGAAGCACGTCGTGTTTGATGAGATCGCGCTCGATATCGCCAAGTCGATGCAGACGGTTGAACTTCGCGCGACCCAACGTCCTACCATCCGTTACCCAGAACAACTGCCGGTTAGTCAAAAGAAAGACGACATCGCGGAAGCCATTAAGCACAATCAGGTCGTGATTGTGGCCGGTGAAACCGGTTCGGGGAAAACCACCCAGCTGCCAAAAATCTGTATGGAATTGGGGCTGGGCACCAAAGGGATGATCGGCCACACCCAGCCGCGTCGTCTTGCTGCCCGCACTGTTGCTGGCCGTATTGCCGAAGAACTGCAATGCGAACTGGGTTCGTATGTCGGTTATAAGGTGCGCTTTAACGATCAAGTGTCTGATCGTAGCCAAGTGAAATTGATGACAGACGGTATCTTGCTGGCTGAAATTCAAAATGACCGTTACCTCAGTCAATATGACACCATCATTATCGATGAAGCGCACGAACGTAGTCTGAATATCGACTTCATCATGGGTTACCTGCGTGAACTGTTGCCAAAGCGTCCTGATCTGAAAGTCATCATTACGTCGGCAACCATTGACCCTGAGCGTTTCTCTAAGCACTTCAATAATGCCCCTATCATTGAAGTGTCTGGCCGTACTTTCCCGGTTGATGTGCGTTACCGCCCAATGGCGGACGACTCTGATGAGAGCGACCGTGATCAGCTACAAGCCATTTTTGACGCGGTCGATGAGCTGTGTGATGAAGGCTTGGGCGACATTCTGATCTTCATGAACGGTGAGCGAGAAATTCGTGATACCGCTGATGCGTTAGAAAAACGTAAGTTGCGCGATACGGAAATTTTGCCGTTGTACGCCCGTCTGTCGGCTAACGAGCAAAACCGTGTATTCCAAACGCATGCAGGCCGTCGCATTATTCTGTCGACGAACGTAGCGGAAACCTCCTTAACCGTACCGGGCATCAAGTATGTGATCGACCCAGGTACGGCGCGTATTAGCCGTTACAGCTACCGCACCAAAGTACAACGTCTACCGATTGAACGAATCTCTCAGGCGAGTGCGAACCAGCGTAAAGGTCGATGTGGTCGTGTCGCAGAAGGTATCTGTATTCGTCTGTACTCCGAGGAGGATTTCCTTTCTCGTCCAGAGTTTACCGATCCTGAGATCCTGCGCACCAACTTAGCGTCCGTTATTCTGCAGATGACCGCCATTGGGCTAGGTGACATTCAAGCCTTCCCGTTTGTTGAAGCGCCAGATAACCGTAACATTCAAGACGGTATCCGTTTGCTGGAAGAGTTGGGGGCGATCAACCCGAAAGCCACTGACCCGCGTAAGCGTTTGTCAGAGATGGGTCGTAAGTTGGCTCGTTTGCCGATTGACCCACGTTTAGCGCGTATGGTATTGGAAGCGCCGAAGCAGGGGGCATTGCGTGAAGTGATGATCATTGCCTCTGCCTTGTCGATTCAAGATCCGCGTGAGCGTCCGTCCGACAAGCAGCAAGCGTCTGATGAGAAGCACCGCCGATTTAACGACAAAGATTCTGACTTCCTGACGTTTGTTAACTTGTGGAACTACATCCAAGAGCAACAAAAAGCGTTGTCAGGCAACCAGTTCCGTCGTCAGTGTAAGAAAGACTACCTCAACTACTTGCGTGTGCGTGAATGGCAAGACATTTACTACCAAGTCAGCCAAGTAGTGAAAGAGCTGGAATACCGTTTAAACGATCAAGAAGCCAGTTACGATGGTGTGCATACCGCACTGTTGGCCGGCATGTTGTCACACATCGGTATGAAAGATCAGGAAAAGAATGAATATCACGGTGCGCGTAATGCCCGTTTCAATATTTTTCCAGGTTCTGGCATCTTCAAAAAGCAGCCTAAATGGGTGATGGTCGCTGAGCTGGTGGAAACGTCCAGACTGTGGGGTCGCATTGCCGCTAAAATTCAGCCGGAATGGGTTGAACCGTTGGCGGAGCACCTGATCAAACGCAGTTACAGCGAACCGCATTGGGAGAAAAAACAGGCGTCCGTTGCCGCTTGGGAAAAAGTGACGATTTACGGCATCCCTGTGGTGCCTAAACGTAAGGTGAACTACGGTCGTATTGATCCTGTGTTGTCGCGTGAGTTGTTTGTCCGCTCGGCGCTGGTGGAAGGGGATTGGGAAACCAAGCATAAATTCTTCCATCAGAATCGCAAACTCCTGAAAGAAGTGGAAGAGCTGGAACATAAATCGCGCCGTCGTGACATCTTGATTGATGACGATGCGTTGTTTGATTTCTATGACCAACGTGTTGAACACACGGTTGTCTCAGGCCGTCACTTTGATACGTGGTGGAAGAAAGCCAGCCGCGACAATGCCGAACTGCTTAACTTCGAGCGTGAAATGCTGTTCCGTGGTGATGCCAGCCATGTCACGGATTTGGATTACCCGAATTTCTGGCATCAAGCCAACTTGAAACTGAAGTTGAGCTACCAGTTTGAACCGGGTGAAGACAGTGACGGTGTCACGGTACACGTTCCATTGCCGATCCTGAATCAGGTGACAGTGGATGGCTTTGATTGGCAGATCCCAGGCTTGCGTCAAGAGTTGGTGATTGCGTTGATCAAATCATTACCCAAACCGGTTCGTCGTAACTTTGTTCCGGCCCCGAACTACGCAGATGCTTTCTTGGCGCGTACCGAAGCGATGGCGATGCCACTGCTTGATTCGCTAGAGAAAGAGCTGAAACGTATGACTGGCGTGACCGTGATGCGTGAAGATTGGAATGTTGAGCAAATTCCAGATCACCTGAAAATCACGTACCGCGTGGTGGATCACCGTAACCGCAAGCTAAAAGAGAGCAAAGACTTGTACAGCCTGAAAGATGGCTTGAAAGAAAAAGTACAAGAAACGCTGTCGAAAGTGGCGGATGACGACATTGAGCAAGAAGGCCTGAAAACGTGGAGCTTTGGTCAGTTGCCTGAGCGTTATCAGCAAAAACGCGGTGGCTTTGAAGTCAAAGCGTACCCTGCGATTGTTGATAATAAAGATTCGGTGGGTATTAAGCTGTTTGAAACCGAAGAAGAGCAACGCACTGCCATGCAACAAGGCCAGCGCCGTTTGGTGCTGCTAAACGTGCCTTCGCCGATCAAGTACCTGCATGCGAACTTGCCGAATAAGTCAAAGTTGGGGTTGTACTTTAACCCGTACGGTCGCGTGATGGATCTGATCGATGACTGCATTGCTTGTGGTATTGATAAGCTGATTGAACAGAAGGGTGGTTTGGCTTGGGATCCTGAAGCGTTTGAGGCGATGAAAGAACACATTCGCGGCGAACTGGGTGACACGGTGGTCGAGATTGCCAAGCAAGTTGAAGAGATCTTGACGACAGCGTTCAATATCAATAAACGTCTTAAAGGCCGCATTGATCTGAGCATGGCTTTTGCGTTGTCAGACATTAAAGCGCAAATTGAAGGCTTAATCTTTAAAGGCTTTGCGACCGAGTGTGGCTGGCGTCGTTTGCCGGATATTCTGCGTTACATGCGTGCGATTGAACGCCGTATGGAAAAACTGCCGATTGATCCGAACAAAGATCGCATGCACATTCTGAAAGTTGAGTCAGTGGTTTCTGATTATAAAGAATTGTTGAATAAGATCCCGAAAGGCCAACCGGTTCCTGAAAAGGTGCGGGAAATCCGTTGGATGATCGAAGAGTTACGTGTGAGTTACTTTGCACAGCAGCTTGGTACGCCATACCCAATATCGGATAAGCGTGTTCGTAATGCAATCAACGAGTGTTAATCAGTGATTGATTAATAACAGTGTGAAACAGTAATAAAAAGCCAGATATGTATCTGGCTTTTTTATGTCCAAAGAAAAGTGCGCTGCAAACTGTGTGATATGTTGCAAAAAATTACTTAGATGTGGGTTTAAAATTCAAGTAACCATCCTTGTACCTCGTCCCATAAAGGATAAAAATCAGCCGTTTAAAATTAGAATAACGTTTTGTGGCTAGGATGAAAAATAGAATCTGATTATAAATCATGCATCTATAAGTATTAAATATGTTGGTTAAGGTAAACAAGGATGAAAAAATTTATTCTTTTAGAAAAGAATAGCACCATGTGTACGGTTGAACTATCGACAAGCAGTTGTGAGGACGAAATAACTGCGTTACTTCAAGATGGTTTTTCAGTTATAGAAGGCGAGTATAAGGCGTATTCATCAACACATGCCTTGGATGTTTATTTTAAATCTTTATATGAACATAAAGTAAGTGCACCTCTCACGTTGAGCCATGTTTTTYATTGTGAAACAAATCAGATGACTCGCAGTGATTACATTACTTATACTTTTTCGTTATTTTGTGTTTTTATTATTCCAATATTCTCTATTTTACATATTACTGATGGCGCATTGGATAATCCTTTCATTGCTTATATTTTGACATGCCTAAGTGTCATTTTTGCTTGGTGTATGTTTTCTATAAACTTATCACGATGGAAAAATATGGGTCATCAAAGTAGTTCTTTAATTAAATGCCTTATTTTTATTGTTGCTTTTGAGATGCTGATTGAATTCATGTTACCCAGTTTATTATTAGC
>NZ_JAKJSN010000072.1:0-20784 GCF_050337005.1 Photobacterium japonica
GGATGTAGTTGCCTGAGAAATCGTCTGCTGTCAGTGATTTTGAGCCAGACCACATGGTCAGGTTAGACGGCGCAAGATCCGCCGAGCCGCCCAAGAATTCAGGTAGCATCGCACCGAACGCTTCCAGTGCGTTTTGTGACGCTTTACGAGACGCAATGTTCGCGGGGTTCGCTTGTAGATCCGCAATGATAGCGGATGCTTTTTCTTCCCATTCAGCTGGCAGTTCACCGTTTACACGGCGCTTATATTCTGCTGCCAATTCCGGGTAAGCCGCTGCATATGCCGCAAATTTATCGTTCCACGCCGCTTCTTTGCAGGTGCCTGCCGTTTTCGCATCCCACTGCGCGTAAATGTCCGCAGGGATCTCAAACGGTGCATGGTGCCAGCCTAAGAATTCACGGGCTGCTGCAATTTCTTCCGCGCCCAGTGGTGCGCCGTGACAGTCGTGAGAACCGGCTTTGTTTGGTGAGCCGAAACCGATAATGGTTTTGGTACAAATCAGCGTAGGACGAGGGTCCGCTTTGGCCGCTTCAATCGCTGCATTAATCGCGTCAGCATCATGGCCATCAACCGCCGGGATCACATGCCAGCCGTACGCTTCAAAACGTTTAGGGGTATCGTCAGAGAACCAACCTTCTACGTGACCGTCGATAGAAATACCGTTGTCATCCCAGAATGCGATCAGTTTGCCCAGGCCCAGTGTGCCCGCCAATGAACACGCTTCGTGCGAGATCCCTTCCATCAGGCAGCCATCACCCATGAACACGTACGTGTTGTGGTCAACGATGTCGTGGCCGTCGCGGTTGAACTGTGCCGCCAAGGCTTTTTCAGCCATCGCCATACCGACCGCATTGGAGATACCCTGACCTAACGGACCGGTTGTGGTTTCGATACCTGGCGCATAGCCATATTCTGGGTGACCTGGGGTTTTTGAATGCAACTGACGGAAGTTTTTCAAATCATCAATCGATAGATCGTAACCCGTCAGGTGAAGCAGAGAATAAATCAGCATTGAACCGTGGCCGTTTGACAGCACAAAACGGTCACGACCTGCCCACTGTGGGTTCTGTGGGTTGTGGTTCATGTGGCTACGCCAAACGACTTCGGCGATATCAGCCATGCCCATTGGGGCGCCTGGGTGACCCGAGTTCGCTTTTTGTACACCGTCCATGCTCAGCGCACGGATCGCATTGGCAAGGTCTTTACGAGAAAGGGTGGTCTGTTCCATATTGGTTTCCACTGTAGCCATGATTTGCTTTAAATCGTGTTAAATAAGAAGAAAGCGGCTTCGGGCCGCTTTCTGAATAAGGAGAGACTGTTATAGACGCTCTGCGATCATGGTCTCAAGTTTGCCCTGATCGATAGCGAAGTTACGGATGCCTTCTGCCAGTTTTTCAACGGCCATCGCATCTTGGTTGTGTTCCCATAGGAAGTCAGCGTGGGCCATTGCTGCTGGACGTGGCTGGATATCGCTCACTGGTGCCAGTTTTTGAACCACTTCACCTTGTGCATCTTCCAGCTCTTGCAGCAGTTGCGGGCTGATCGTCAGGCGATCACAGCCTGCAAGTTCTAAAATTTCACCCGTGTTACGGAAGCTTGCGCCCATCACAACGGTGTTGTAACCGTGGTTTTTGTAGTAGTTGTAAATCGCCGTTACCGATTCAACACCTGGATCTTCCGCTGGCTCGAAATCACGGCCTTCATGGGCTTTATACCAGTCCATGATGCGACCCACGAACGGTGAAATAAGGAAGACACCGGCTTCCGCACATGCACGTGCTTGAGCAAATGAGAACAGTAGCGTCAGGTTACAGTTGATGCCTTCTTTTTCTAGCACTTCTGCCGCGCGAATACCTTCCCACGTAGAAGCCAGTTTGATCAGGATACGGTCATTGGTAATGCCTGCGTCGTTGTACATTTTGATCAACTGACGGGCTTTTGCAATGCTGCCTTCGGTGTCGTAAGAAAGACGCGCATCCACTTCCGTTGAAATACGGCCCGGTACGACATTAAGGATCTCTTTACCAATGTTGACCGCCAGCATGTCACACGTATCAGCAATTTGTTGTTCTTTGTTTGTGCTTTGTGCTTTTGCATAAGCGATCGCTTGATCGATCAAGGGTGCGTATTCAGCAATTTGAGCAGCTTTCAAGATGAGAGACGGGTTAGTTGTCGCATCTTCAGGTTGGTACTTGCTGATAGCTTCGATATCGCCAGTGTCAGCAACAACGGTGGTGAGTGCGCGCAGTTGTTCTAATTTAGTGCTCATATCAATCGACCTTATACATGTGGGCTGTGTTTCAATGCTAGTTGAAATTCCGGCTAGCAAAACCATTGTTACGCATTCTTAACGCTTACGCTGCAAACCAAAAACATTCACGCTGAGCGGATGGTTCGCTTAAGAACATTTGATGAATTGATAATTAGCATTTACCAAAAAAATGTCAATCACAAACACCGCTAAGTCGTGGTGTTGTCGCACTATTTATGACGGCTGTCTCGCAGTTAGGGGATCCAAGACTTTTTTATGTGTATTTTACCGAGTGGGTACTGGATCAAATGCGTGAGCATATGATCATTAGTGTGATCATATGTTTGTTCTTGAGTGTGTGATCACGTGAAAATAAAGAAGGGGCCGCCGATAAGATGGCGGAAAAATGAACGATGTTGAGCAAATGGCCACTGACATTCAGTGGCCATTGTGTGAGAGAGGAGGTTCTGTGTGACTACGCGAGGTTAAAAGGTTTTTTTCACCCAGTCTTTGATCAACTGGTTTTCATAGGCATAAGGGCGGTCTCGGGCTAAACCAATGACTTTACCTTGATAGCCGAGGCTGCTGATGTTGGCATCCCCTTGGGCGATCACGGTGTCACCTTCTTTGACGCTGTAACTGAAGGTCATACGCGGTGGCGTATTATCATTAAGTACGCGTACATCCCGTGGCTCCCTCACATCACCGGCCAAATCCAGATCCGTGACGGTGACCCATAGGGTTTGCCCATCCGTCAGATAAGGCTTCATATTGTGGCTAAATGATTCAGTCAAATGCTTGAAGGTGGTGGCTTCAAAGCGGGATTGACTGCCGGTCGCGGCGCGAACGTCACGGTAGTCTTGTGGGTTTTCCCACGTGACGTGTACCGGTGGAATGTCAATCGTCGGACTGGCACTGTTGTTGCTCTGGGCCATGACCGGCCCTGCCAGTCCAATAACGAGTGACAGTAAAGGTAAAGTAACGCGCATGGTGGCCTCCTTTAGGATCGCACGTATCGAGTTTTTGCCGTTATGGATTCAGTTTATGCTGAATTTCCTCAACCAGCGCGTTCAAAGCAAGATTGAGCGCCTCTACCTCTGTGTGCGATGGCGCCTGTTGTTGCTTTACCTGCTTTTCGACGACTTGTGCAGCAGCCGCGAGGGTATGTGCCGAAATGCTGCCTGCTGCCCCCTTCAAGGAATGGCTGATCAAAATGGCCAGATCAAAGTCCGGCACCGCCAGCGCTTGCACGAAACGTTGACCATCTTGGCTGTGTTCTTGGCAGAACATGTGAAGAAACTCCGTCACGATCTCATGATCGTTATCCATTAAATCGAGCAAGGCATCAATATTGAGCGTCTCAAAATGTGCAGGGAGCATCGCTTTCGGATTGCCAGCGCCCGATATAGCGTCAGATCGAGGATCGGAATCAGGACCAGAGTGAGCATCCGAGTCAGGCGTTATGCCGTCGTCGGCGGAGACGCTCATGGCTACGGTGGCAGACGCTGTGGCTTGGCATGATGCCAGTGCGACCGGACGCGGGGCTTTTACCAATGCGGTGATGGGCGCTCCCAGTGGTGGTGTTGTCTCGGCAATCGTGCGGGTAGCCGGTTGTTTGCCTTTATGCGCCAAGGCGGAGGCATGTGACATGGCGGTGATTTTGTGTTTGAAGCGTTGCAGCGCATCGACCAGTTTACGTTCATCCAGCGGTTTGGTGATCACACACTGGGCACCAGCATCGAGCATTTTGCGTTGGGTTTCGGCAAAGACATCGGCGGTGCAGGCAAAAATGGGGGTATTGCAGGTTGGGGCGGACAGTTTACGAATACGGCCAATGGTTTCAATGCCGTCCATGACCGGCATGTGGTTATCCATCAAAATCAAATCGAAGTCTTGCTGCGCCATAATTTCCAACGCTTCGGCCCCGTTATTGGCCACGGTGGTGACAAACTGCCGTTGTTTAAGGAAGCTGTCGATGATCAGCACATTGAGTGGATTATCTTCCACAATCAAGACATTGAGATGGGCAAAATCACGGCTGTCAAAATCAATGTCTTCATAATCGTCGGCAATATAGTGCCCGGGCGTGAGCGGTAAAATCACCGTAAAAGTGGAGCCGATGGTTTCCAGACTGGTGACCGAAATATCCCCTTTCATTAAATCAATGAGCTGCTTGACGATGCTGAGACCTAAGCCGGTCCCACCAAATCGACGGCTGGTGGACACTTCGGCTTGGGCAAATGGGTCAAAAATTTGGGTGATCCGGTTTTTCGGAATGCCGATCCCACTGTCTTTCACAATGATGGTTAAACGGGGTGACGTCTCGGTGGTGTCATCCAGATTGAGCGTGATGTCCACGCGGCCTTTTTCGGTAAATTTGATCGCATTGCTGAGCAAGTTAAACAGCACTTGGCGAATACGGGCTTTGTCGGCAAAGAACCAGCGGCGCTGGTCAAAATCACAGTGGATCTGAAAACCGATCCCTTTCTCTCGTGCCAAGGAATGGTACGTACTTTCAATGGTGCCGAGTAAATCGGTGAAGCAAAAATGGGTTGGGTCGAGAACCAGTTGTCCTTGTTCAATTTTAGAAAAATCGAGAATGTCATTGAGCAATGACATCATGTGTTTACCCGAATCGAGCAGGGTACGCAGGTGCTGATCTTGTTCACGGGTAAGGTCGGTTTTCAGCAGTAATTGCGCCAGCCCCAGCATGCCATTCATCGGGGTACGGATTTCATGGGAGAGGTTGGCCAGAAACGTCGATTTTGCACGATCGGCAGACTTGGCTTTGTGTAGCGCGAGATTCAACTGCTGTGTATCGTCTGAAATTTTGTCCGCGCCTTGATTGAGCGCATCGTGTAGCATCTGGAATTCTTGCGGGCCTCGGAAACTCTTGTTACGGGCATAATTGCCCAGTTTGAATTGAGCGGCAAAACGCGACAAGTTGGCCAGCGGTTCGGTGATATGGCGCGTCAGGATCAGCGACAAAATGATTACGATACCGGCTGTAAAGAACAGGGCGGTCAGGAACCATTGCTGCAAATAATCCAGCGTGGCGGTGACCGCATTTTTTTGCGTGACAGACACCAGTGTCCATTGGGGGAAACCAACTTGCTCAAAAGTCAGTGGCGCAAGGGTCGCCACCATCACTGCGCCATGGCGGTTGGTGTAGCTCAGCAGTGGCGAACGATTGGGTGTGGTATCCGTCGCGGGCACTAACTCGCCTTCTGGGGTGAAAACGAAGGTTTCTTTTTCGGGTTTCTGGGTGATCAGCTCAGGGTTTTGGGTATAGAAACGGGAAAAATCAGTAAAGGCATTGAGCTGTTGGCCTTGATGGCGGCCCGACAACACCACATCTCCTTGCGGGTTGATCAGCATGACGTAATCGGTATCGCTGATCCGCTCCCCTAAAAAGGTCAGCTGGCTGTTGAGTTCGTCCAATTGGTATTTAATGAGCAGGAACCGTTCGCGGGTATCATCGGCCTGATGGGCGTGGGCGACAGGGCTAATGACATACACAAAGGCTTTGTTATTCGCAAATTGGGGAGGGGTGAATAACACGTCGCGTTTGCCGCTGATGAGCGAGGGGAGATCATCAAGCAAGGGGGTCAGGCTATCTTGTGCCAAATAATAGTTAAAGCTGCGCAGATTAAAGGGGACAGAACTGGCGATGGGTTGCAGCGCGCCCTGCTGGTATTCAATCACATCAATGCGGCTAAAGCCGGGATCGGTTTTGACCAATTCGCGCAGGTAATCCGGCATGAAATTACCTTGGCTTAACGCTTGTGCGTGGGCCAGTTGAAACACGGGAGAATTGGCGAGCTTGTGGATACTCAACATACGTTGTTCGAGCACACCATCTAAGCTGTGTGCGGCCAATTCGGTACGGTGTCGTAAACCTTCGGCGATTTGCTCGGTGGCGACGGTGGCTAATTTATCACTGCTAATGCTGTTATAGAGCGCGGCGGGCACAATACCAATAAGTAACATACTGCCGAGTAAAATGGGTTTGATTTTATTGGGGATTATCCGCACTACGTAGGTACCTCGCCATCCGATTGCAAAATGGACGTTGCCTTGTTTGGCGCAACGCCACCCAAGTGACGGTGATTAAAAATCCGTTTTAAGCGCACTTGGGCATAACTCGTAGCAGTGTGGTATACATCGAGGTGAATAATCAATGAAAAAGGCATGATCATAAAAAGAAATACGATCTTGCCATCATTTCATCCGGCAATGCTGCGTGCCGTCGCGTCTCACGGCGCCATACTTAGCGCAGTAACGGCGTTTAGCGCAATAGCTCGGCGAGCGTGAGAGGGTGGCTCACGAGCCCCAGTTGTTGGGCGGGCGTGACACCAACTTTGTTTTGTCGGCACAAGTTATGCCAAGCGCGATAGATGTCCAATAACGGCAGCAAGCCTGCTGGTCGCAGTTTTCGTCGTGGTTCATGCACTAAGGCGTGAAATTGATCCTCAAAGCGCTGCTGGTAATCGGTAATCGTATGGTGACTGGCCGTTTGTAGCCAGTAAGCCGCGTTGTCTTTCTTGCCGCCGAGGTGGCAGATGCCTTTGCCGATGTCGTCATGACGGGTAAAGGCCCAGCGGTCGCGCCACCAACTCATTAATACAATATCGATACGGCCCGCCGCCTGGCCATGCTGCCAGAGCGGGTCGGTTTCCACATACACCGGATCGACCGTATTGGCCTGAATGCGCGGCAGAAAAACGGAAATACAGGCGGATCGTAATAACGGCTCTTGCGGCATAAAAATGGCCAATGCCGTGTTGTCTGTCAGCATGTCTTGCAGGTGCAAGTAGTGGGCGTACACCGTGTATTGTGGCCGGATCAAACAGCCCTTTTTCGGCATGTGCAGGTGTGGCTGACGCGACAGCGGATCTTCTAAGTTTGGGCGCGAAAGGACATCACGGTAGGTCGCGTCTACCCGTGCCAATAAACCTTGCGTTTCATGGACAGGGGCGCAAACCGCGGCGGACACCGGCGGTGGACTGGTCATAAAGCGCGTGCCGTGGGTATAGGGATCATGCTGGCTATGTTGTGGCGCATGATCGTCGCGTTGGTAATTCACATCTTGCGCGAGCACGTAGCCTGATTGGGCTTCACAGCTGGCAATCCAATGCACACCATTATGGCTACCCGGTTGCAGGGCGCGTAAATCGCTGGCCAGTGACAGGTGGTCGGCTTGCTTACAAAAGCGCGCATCAAACAGCGCTAATTGATGCCGACAGCGGCTGGCAATCTGTTCAATTTGCTCGTAAAAGGTTTTGGGGTTTAACGCTAAGCGACGACAAATGTCGCGTACCGCGTGGCCAGTAAACAGCAAGGCCAACAAGGTTTGCTGTAATGTGAGCTTTGCGTTGTTGCCTGACCAACGGTCAACAAAGGTGGTCTGACAGCTTTTACAGCGGTAACGCTGCCGATCGCCACTGAAACCAAAGGCGTGGTACAGGTGGCGGTGGGTTAATACGGGCAACCCGGCATGAGGACACCCGTCGTGACGGCAGGCTGAAAGGCCGGAGTATTGATGCTGCGTCAGGCGTTGTACTTCATCCGCGACATCTTGATTGTTGAGGATCGGCGGAAAAGCGCCGCATTCGCGACAGACTAAAATGGGTTTATCGGGATTGCTGCGTTGTAACACGTAGTGCTCGGGGTGGTGCGAGCCAAAGTGTTTACAACTGACCGTTTTGCAGTGATTAAGCTGTAGGCCGTGATACGGCTTCGGAAGCAAAGGAATCGCAGGTGCGAGAGTGTGCGTGTTCATGGTGTTAGCCTAACGGTATGCAGTAAACGGAGGTTCAGTATCAGTACAGGCGCAACGCCAAGCGCTTAACATTCCAGGTGTTGCCAGAATGCTCTGCGAAAAGAAAGAGGGTGGCACAAGGCGTATTCATGGCCTTGTGCCGTTAGCTGCTATTTGTCTCGTTCTTGCGCTATCGTCGCGAGATGTCAGTGTACCGTCATTGGTACACACATCCATCAAATTGTGTAAGACGCCACATTTTACAAAATATTGAGCGGCGGGATAGCGAAGGAACGACACATAGCCACTACATTGTGCGGTAAATCTGTCGGCTTTCCCGAGATTTACAGCTTAATGGCGGTTTCCAGCGCCACATTCATCATTTGCGCAAAGGAGATCTGACGATCTTCCGCGCTGAGTTTTTCGCCACGCTTAATGTGATCCGAGACGGTCAGAATGGTCAGCGCTTTCGCCCCGAGTTCTGCCGCGACACCGTAGATCCCTGCCGCTTCCATATCCACACCCAGCATGCCAAGGTGTTCCATTTTGTCGAACAAGTCCGTTTCAGGGCTGTAGAACAAATCTGCCGAGAACACGTTACCGACACGTACCGGTACCTGTTGGGCGCGCGCTTCATTGACGGCAGTTTCCAGCAAACCAAAGTCAGCAATCGCCGCAAAGTCATGCTGGTTAAAGCGAATACGGTTCACTTTTGAGTCGGTTGACGCCCCCATCGCGATAATGACATCCATCAGTTTGACGTCGTCATGCACGGCACCACAACTGCCGATACGGATGATGTTCTTCACCCCAAACTCTTTGATCAGCTCATGAACATAAATCGAACAAGATGGGATCCCCATGCCGTGGCCCATCACTGAAACGGGCTTGCCTTTGTACAGGCCGGTATAGCCGAACATATTACGCACGTCACACACTTGCTTGACGTCATCTAAGTAGGTTTCCGCAATGAATTTCGCACGCAGTGGGTCACCTGGCATCAGAACGGTTTCTGCAAAATCACCCTGTTCAGCATTGATGTGTGGGGTAGCCATAGTTTACTCCAGCATAGTTGTGATCGTCTCAGACGATGGGGGTTGAATAGCCAATGTGTAATAGGAGCCGAAGGGCTCGGCCACCGAGAGAATCACTGCGCGGTGGCGTTTTCTTATGGGTAAAGTGTAAGCAAGCAGTGGGGGAATTCTCGCGATCTTAGTCACATTTTATGGGGCTTTTTGCTAAAACGCCTCCCGTGATTACCAATGCTGTTGAAAGTTAGTGAGGTATCGTTTGCGCGGCGCCAAGGCGTTTTGGGTCGTTGTTTTCTGTTGTAGGTTATTAAGTTGTTTCATATCAGTGGCTTGCGGTGGTTGGTTAGCCGTTGGTTCAAGCGGGCAGCCTTATGCAACGCGCTGTTTACCTTGTGCGGCGATGTAATGCATTTCATTGTTGAGGTTGGATGTTTTGCCAACGACAGAGCCAGGCTTAAGGCGAATATTGATACGGCGAACTGGGCACATGTTTGATGTCGGCGGGGGCCGTACCCGAGGGCGAGGGGTACAACGTACGCCCTGCTTTGATGGTTTCAATCACCTGAATGGTACGCAGCTCCCCCGTCGGCACATCGAGTGGGTTGGCGGAAAGGATCACCATGTCAGCTTGCATGCCGGGTACCAAGCGCCCTTTGTATTTTTCCTCAAAGAAATGGTAAGCGGCATGACGTGTCAGCGTTTTCAGGGCGTGAAGGGCGCTGATACGCTCAGCATCCCCCATTATTGTCCCCTGTTCTGTCATACGGTTTACGGCACTCCAGACTGAGAGCATGCCATCGGGGACATCAGTCGCCGCGCTATCGTCGGTATGGCTGGCATTGTCTGTACTGCTTGTGTCGGTATCGGCGGTGCCTTGGCGAATAAAGCGTTCGCATTGGTTCGTGACGGCGAGATGGCGCAGCATGGCCGTATGTAACGGACTTTGTGCCGCTGCCCGATCTTGCCCCAGCCAGGTGATATCACTGTCACCGTGTTTCACGAGGTGGCGCGAATCAAAGCAGGCTTGCAGTCCGAGCCGTTTATATTGATCAAGTTGGTTCACCCGCATGTACCGCGAGGTCATGACCACGGTGCGTTGTTGCTGTTCGACCGTGATGGCTAAATCATCACTGGCTTGGATCAGTGCATCAATGGCGGCGTCCCCCATGGCATGGATAAAAAGTTGTACCTTATGGTCAAGGGCGAGTTGGTAAGCATGACGAAATTGGCTATAAGGCATAGCAGGCTGGCCTTGCCAGTGAGGCGGCCGATCCGGTGGCTGGGTGGCATACGGGATCGCCAGCCATGCCGTCTGTGTGTGCATATTGCCGTCCAGCGCGAGCGTGACACCGGCCAGTTTCAGTGAACTCGGGGTGAGATCGCCGGTTTGGCGAAAAGGCAGCGGCAGGGTGTGTTGCGACAAGGTGGATTGAAACGTGGCATACGGGACGAGGGCGAGAATATCTAACGATAAAACCTGTTGCTTGTTGGCCGCTTGCAGTTGTTGAAGCGCTGCAATGGAGGCGTGTTTTTCGACAACAGTGGTGTAACCCGCTTGGGCAAAACGGTATTGCGCGTCTTTGATACCCACAGCTTCGACTACTGCCATGAAGGGGCTGTGCACCGCATACCAGCCGGGCATCAGGGTTTTCCCTTGTAGATCGACGATGCGGGTGTTGTCGCCATGGTGGCGCATGACCCCCGCGCGTGTACCGACGGCTTGGACTTTGCCATCTTTAATCGACAGGGCACGAGCATGCACCGGATGGCTCATGGTGAGTATATGGCCGTTAATGTAAATGGTATCGGCGGCGGCGTCTTGGGCGCGGTCGCAGCCCGTCGTCAGAAGCAGAAGGATCATGCACAGAGAAAAGGCATGGCTGAATGCATGTTGAGAGCAATAAAACATGAGAGGCGACCTCTCTGAAGAAAGGAGCAAGTGTGTTTAAGCTTATACCTAAGTACGTAGATGCGGCGTGTTTCGCGGGAAAGGACGACGCGACCGCGTGAAAAGCGTGTAACGTGGCTGAGTAAGCAGTGAGCCGGAACACGAAAAATAGTCATCCTATTGGTAATTTTCTGCCGCTCGCACTACCTGTTAAAACAGATGCATGTTTTTTTGAGGGATCACAATGAAAAAAATACTGGGCGTTACGGTATGTGCACTGCTGTACAGTTTGCCGGTTTCCGCTGATGTGCTCGGCTTGTCGTTCGGTGCCACAGCCGGTGCGGCGCGTATTGAGTATGACGGTAATGATGATTACGGGTTTGAATATGGCGTGAATGCGGCGTACCACTTTAATGATATGTTCAGTGTGAATGCGGGACTGGTACAAGGCCGTGCGGAAGTGAGCTCGGATTTGTCATCAGCCAAAAATGACATTGATTACACGGCGTTTCCCTTAACGTTACGTGGGGACATTCCACTGGTGATCGGTAATGTGTACGCCAAAGTGGGAACCAACTATTACGACTATGATATCGACACCCCGGGCATGCGATCATCAGATGATGGGTGGGGGTTCACGGGCGGGGCAGGGTTTGTGTTTACCTTACTGCCGTTTGTTGATCTCTCACTGGGGTATGAGTACCGTGATATGGGAGATGTGACCAATAACTCCATCCTGTTTGGGGTGGGGGCGAGTCTGTAAGTCGCTCGTCGACTATCTTGACGTTTTGCGATGAAAGCCGCCATTCAGGCGGCTTTTTCATGTTGGGCCTCTTGCCGACTCTTAATGCCCACTGAATAGGTGCTAGTCAGTGGCTTGATTGGTCATTAGTCCGCAAATAAGACGGAAAAATCAGAATCTGATCAAGGTTGCTTTGTGGAATTGTTTGTACAATAAATGTCCATTCCAAGCCTGTCTGGAGGTGACCGATGACCAACTATGAGCATTATCAGTCCACGGTTGAACAGGTCGACCGCGCCATCCATAAAGAGGCCAATGCGCCTTGGCACATTGAATATTATCCTGCCGCGAACGCGTGTCCGTTGGGTGTGCGTCAATCCGTGAATATCGTGAGCCCGTCTGGCATTGTTTGCCAGCAATTAGCGTTAGACGCAGACATTGCCCAATGCCATTGGCCCGATAAATCCGAAGTGGACGCACATGTGCTGGATTATGTCGTGCGAGGGGCGGCACGGTTAGCCCCGTTACGGCAAACGGCGTTTCGGAATAACTTTCCCCATTGGTTAGCACAGTGTTTGCAGCAAGTGCATCTCGTGCTCCCCGCATCGGAGCGACTGACGGGCATGCTGACGGATCCGACCTTTCCCTATCCCAGCCAAGTTAATTTAGACGGCATTTATTTACCGTGTTGGGTATGGTGTGAAACCGACGAGGCGCAGGTGGCGATTTCCGTGATCGATCGCCGTACCGGCTACTTTAGCCCGCCCCGTACGGTGCTCACCGCGCAGCTGGTGGACAGAGAAAAATGGTTGGGCGCACAAGTGATTGACTCTGTAGAGGAATCAATAGAAACCGTCCGCCATTATGTCGATGCGCATATTCGAGAACAACACAGCGTCGACTTGAATGAACCGTCTATCTCCGAGGCATTGCGCCACCCTTGTGCGGCCACCCTAAGTCCCTTCATGAGCGTAGGGCTGGTGATGCTGGTGGTGATCGGCTTTTTCATCACGTTTAAGTGGTTGCTGGGTTTTTAGATTTTCGCTTAACGTTTTCTTTCTGGCGTTTAGTTCGATGCCGATGATGTATTTGTAGTGTGACTTATCTTGCTGATATTTTCCTCAAAAGGTGAAGTAATGATCGGTTTTGCATCGAAATTGTAATGGAACGTACATCAAAGTAGGCTTTGCGAGTGATACGGCTTTTTGCTTATTATTTATTCGCATTTAATGGGGTTCCTCTTTATGTTTGCCGCGTATTTTTATTGGCAAAGGGAAATGACAATAATGAGAACCCTGTTTAAAACAGCATGCCTTGCAACGGCAATCGCGCTGGTACTTACCGGTTGTGGTGGTGATGATAGTTCAACCGATGCGAAAATATCGTCCATCGCCCCCACTGTCGCGACTGAAGATGTGCCATTTAGTTACGCGGTACAAGTGTCTAACGCAGAAAGCGTTGCGTATACGCTAGCCGAAGGGCCGGAAGGCATGGCGCTATCGCCTGAGGGTGTCGTGACATGGACGCCACGTGAAGGTGTGCTGACCTCGGGTGACGTGGTCGTGAAAGTGACCGCAGACGGTAAGGTGCTCAATCATGCTTTTGAGATTGTGGTAACCCCAGTCAATGATGCCCCTGCACTTGCCGCTGTTGGTGCACAACGCGCTTATGCGGGTGAGTTGTATGCGTTACAGTTGGTGGTGAATGATCCTGATGATGCTAACGACGGTCAGCAGCTACGCTTTACCCTCGAAGGCAGCCATGATGGGTTAGCGTTGAGCGCAACCGGTGAACTGACCTTAACGTCTACGGTGACACAATCATTTTTGCATGACACCGTGACCGTGACCGTTCGTGATGGCGGCGAAGATGGTGCGCAAGCGTCAGCCATTTCTTTTTCGCTGGATGAAATTTATCGCCATACTGTGACGGGCGCGCTGAGAGACTATTACAACAATAACTTGATCCCGAGCGGCACGGTGGTATTTGCCTCTAACGGTGAGCGTTTGGCTGAAACCGTGTCGGGTGAAAACGGTGAATATACTCTTGCGGTCGAAGACCGTTTAGTGGGTGAGCGTATTACGTTATCGGCCGATGCCGAAGGCTATCGCGAAGCCGCACGTACCATTTCTTTGGCTGAAACCTCACTGGAGCATGTGCTTCAGTTACCTCCGGTACATACCTCGCAGCAGTTTGACCCTACGCAACCGACGGATGTCGCCGTAGAAGGTGTTACGCTGGTTACGTTGCCTGCCAATGGGTTAGTGGACAGTGACGGGAACGCGCCTGTAGGGCCTGTCACCGCTGAATTGACGATCATCGATTCCACGTCTGACATTCATTTGATGCCGGGCGACATGGTCACCCCTGATCCGAATAACCCTGATGCATTAGTGCCGATTGAATCTTTCGGTGCCATTACTGCGACCTTTGTTGATGCGGCCGGTCAGGAATTGCAACTGGCGGTAGGTCAAAGCTCGGAAATCCGTATACCTGTCTCTGGCTTTAACCCACCTGCGACCATTCCACTGTATTTCTATGATCCGATTGCCGGAATGTGGTTTGAAGAAGGTGAAGCGACATTGGTGAACGCGGCAGACGGCGATTTTTATGTCGGCACCGTTACCCACTTCACCACGTGGAACGCCGATCGCCGCTATGAAACCATCTTTATCAGTGGTTGTGTGGCCGATGTTTCAGGCGCTCGACTCCCTAATGTGCGTGTGAACATGGAAGGGATCACCTATAACGGACGTGCATCTGTTTACAGCAATATTGACGGTAATTTTGCGCTTCCAGCGCGGATCAACAGTACACAGCTTGTGTCTGCCACGTTTGGCCAGTCTAGCCGTGTGCAAACGGTGACCAGTACGAGCGTTAACAATGATTTGACGGATTGTTTGGTGCTAGATACCGCATCGACACAAATCACTTTACGCTGGGGCGAAACCCCGCGTGATTTGGACTCCCACTTGTTGGGGCCTGATGGACAAGGTGGCCAGTTCCATATTTCGTACAGCAATAAGCAAGTTACGGTGAACGATAAGCTGATTTTCCTTGATGTGGATGATACCAGCAGCTTTGGCCCAGAAGTGATTTCATTGTATGACTTCCCAGCCGCTGGCATATACGGGTACTTTGTACGTAACTACAGTGGTGAATCGGTGCCTCAATGGGAAGCCGCACGGGTGAGCCTCAATATTGATGGCAGCAACCGCGCCTTTACGCCACCGGCTGGCTTGCCACACCGTGTTTGGCACGTGTTCAATATCGAAGTGGATGCTCTGGGGGCTTATGACGTCATTCCGGTTAATGCTTGGAAGGATCTGCTGGATATGACAACGCCACCGACGATAGTGGTTCCAACGGCGCGTCAGTTCGCGGTGCCACAGTCATTCGACAAACCGATGCATCCGATCTTGGATAAATTGATGCAAGAGAAGTACTACGCGAAGTAATATTGCGCATGTGTTTCTGTTTATACGTTCAAGCCCGCCTCATGGCGGGCTTTGTTGTGATGGTGCTGGTGTTATGATGTGGTGGGCGGGGAATCATAGGTATGGGTAGACAGTGCGGGGGAAATTGGTATTAGCGGCAAAATTGGTTAGAATCGGCCGACTATTTCTTCAATCGGTGTGAAGTACTCCCATGCATAATTTGGCCTTGTTGTCTGAGTCAGAAAAAAATCGAATCGAACTGGATAAACAGGCATCGTACGCCGTGTGGCAAGTGAAGAATGGCAAAAAAGGCTATGACGTATTTGCTGAGATTGCGAATGGTGTCGATGACGACGACGAACGTGAGTTTTTTGAACGCGCTGTGAGCAAATACAAGATCCAAATGGGCATGGCGTGATCGCTTTGCGACGCGAAGGTTGCTGATAAAGTATCCTTTTACAGACCAAGATCATGATTATTAGGCGCACTACGCGCCTTTTTTCATTCGCTTTGGTATCTTGTTTGGAATGAAAATCACTGTTGCAACGGCGAGCGAGAAGCCGACTGCAATGACGCGTTTTGCCGTTGCCCGTCAGTGGCAGGGAAAAAACGAAAGGAAGATGTAATGAGCATAAGCAAGCAGGTTTTGGTGGTGGATGACGACCAAGATATCCGTGAATTGCTGGACGAATACCTGACCAAAGCCGGTTTTACCGTGACAACGGCGGCGGAAGGGGAAGAAATGAAGCGCCGTTTGGCCATGGGGTATCCGGATCTGATTTTATTGGATGTGATGATGCCGGGCGATGACGGGTTTACCCTGTGTCAGTATATTCGTAAAACCTCTGATGTGCCGATCATCATGCTGACTGCGGTATCTGATGAAATGGATCAGATCATTGGGTTGGAATTGGGGGCGGATGATTACATCGCCAAACCGTTCAGTCCTCGTCAGCTAATGGCGCGGATCAAAGCCTTATTACGTCGGGTTAAGCCTACCGAAGCGCAGCAGATCCCCGCCGCGCCAAAAGCCATCTATTTTGCTAATTGGCGTTTAGATACGGCTGCACAGCGTTTGTATGATGTCGAGAAAGAAAAAGATTACGAGCTAACCGGCAGCGATTTCGCTCTGTTGATGCTGTTTCTTACCCGTCCAAATGAAGTGCTGGATCGCGATACCATTTCGTTTGCCACCCGTGGGCGAGAAGCCACGCCATCGGCGCGCAGTATTGATGTGCAGCTGAGCCGCTTACGMCACCGTTTGGGTGACAAAGGCACGCAGCAACGTTTGATCAAAACCATTCGTGGTAACGGCTATGCGTTCAATGCTGACGTAACTTACGAACAATAACCTCTCTTTTGAATTAGCATAGCGGGCCACCCTGCGTCGTATGGCATCATGGCAGACGCCCGTACGGAATGTGTATGACTCTTCGTAAATGGTGGCCGACCTCTCTGCTGGCGCGCACCTTGTGGCTGACCCTGTTATCCGTGTTTTTAGCGCAAGTGATTGCCACCGGCATCTGGTATGGGCAATCGAAACAGCGTGATTTGGTGGGGCTGGAATCGGCCTCTGCCAGCATGGCAAACATGTTTGCTTCTACCGTCACCTTCTTTCAATCCCTCCCGCTTGAATACCGCCATATTGTCTTAGATCAGTTGCGCAACATGGGTGGCACCCGGTTTTTTGTCTCGCTCAATCAAGAAGAAATATTGATCGATCCGATCCCCGATTCCACCATGAAGCGTACCGCAGTGGGGGTGTTCCAAGCGGTATTAGCGGAAAAACTGCCTCGGTTGGATGTCATTAACGTTGAGTTCTCCCGCCCTGAAACGTTGCACGTATTGAAAAATGACATTCTACTCAGTGATTTGCCCAAATCCTGGGCGCATTACACCTTGAGTTTAGAACCCCTGAATCCGCCGATTTTAGTGGTGCAATTAGAGCTGGCAGAAAACGAATGGCTCTATATTGCAGCCTTGCTGCCGACCCCGTACGTGACGCTGGAGAATGAAATCATCACCAGCCAGCAGGTGGTCTTCATGTTGTTTATCACCACCCTGTTATTGCTGTTCACGTATTTTATGATCCGCCGTCAGACCAAGCCGCTCAAACGTTTGGCGAATGCGGCCAACGCCATGAGTTTTGATATCTATCAGCCGCCGCTAAAAGAAGAAGGGGCGAGTGAGTTAGTCACGGCGACTCGGGCGTTTAATCGCATGCAGTCACGCGTGCGCCGCTATATCGATGATCGTGAACACCTGTTTTCGGCGATTTCGCACGATCTCAAAACCCCCATCACTCGCTTACGTTTGCGTGCCGAATTGATCGATGATGAAAGTAAGATCGAGAAATTTAATCGCGATTTGGATGAGTTGGAGATGATGGTCAAAGGCGCGCTGCAAACCGTGCGCGATACCGACTTGCATGAAAACCTGACCCTGGTGGATGTGAACGAGCTGCTGCGTACCATTGCCGAATGCCATAACCAAACCGAAACACGGGTACATTTACCGAAAACCCAGATTGCGCCGTTAACCGGTAAGCCGTTGGCTTTGAAACGCTGCTTTAGCAACTTGATCGACAACGGGGTGAAATATGGCCATGAAGTGCGCCTGATCATCGTTGATGAGCGCGAATCCCTGATTGTTATCCTCAAAGACAAAGGCCCAGGGATCCCTGAAGCGGCGTTGGACGCGGTGTTTGAACCGTATGTGCGCGTGGCAGATGACGACGAAGGGCACGGACTGGGATTGGGGATCGCCCGAAATATCATTCATGCCCACGGGGGCGACATGGCGATTGAAAATGCCGCTGACGGTGGACTGGAAGTCAAAGTCTACATTCCTCGATTATTAAAAGAAGAATAAAACAGATGAAGCGTAAACAAATAGGATGTGCGGTGTCATGGCTGGTGGCCGCCACGCTAAGCCTGACGGCCCACGCGGGAGAAGTGGAAGTACTGCATTGGTGGACATCCGGCGGAGAGGCGCGATCGGCCTCGTTGTTGAAAGCGAAGATGGAAGCACAAGGTCACCAGTGGAAAGATTTTGCGGTTGCAGGCGGTGGCGGTGACAGCGCCATGACGGTATTGAAAACCCGTGCCGTGTCCGGCAATCCGCCCTTAGCGGCACAAATTAAAGGCCACGAGATTCAAGAATGGGGGCGGTTAGGGTTTCTCACCAACCTCAATGCCGTCGCCGAGGCGGATCATTGGAAAGACATTTTACCGGCTGTCGCGCGTAACATCATGCTGCATGATGGGAACTATGTGGCTGTACCGGTGAATATCCATCGGGTGAACTGGTTATGGGCGAACCCGCAAATTTTTGCTGACGTCGGTGTAGCTGTGCCAGTGACCTTGGTCGACTTCTTTACCGTGGCGGAAGCCATCAAACAGGCCGGGTATATCCCGTTGGCACACGGTGGGCAGCCGTGGCAAAACGTCACCTTATTTGAAACGGTTGCGTTAGCCGTGCTGGGGCCAGAGGATTACCAGCGCGCCTTTGTCGAGCTCGATCTGTCTTTGCTTGGTGGACCCAAAATGGTCGAGGTGTTTACCCAGTTTCGCCGTTTTCGTGATTATGTGGATCCCGAGTATCGCGGGCGAGATTGGAATGATGCGACCCAAATGGTCAGCCAAGGTGACGCCGCCATGCAGATCATGGGGGATTGGGTAAAAGGCGAATTCAATGCCGATGGCAAAGTGCTCGGGCGCGATTATGTGTGTGTGCCAGCCCCAGGGACTGCCAACGCGTTCACCTATAACATCGACAGCTTTGCCTTCTTTAAATTGAATGGGCAAGCCAATCAGCAGGCCCAGCATGATCTGGCCCGTGCGATTTTGGATAAATCATTTCAAACGCCGTTTAACCTCAGTAAAGGGTCGATCCCGGTACGGATGGACATTGATTTAACCCCGTTTGATCAGTGTGCCCAAGCGGCCATGCAAGCCTTTAAGCAAACGGAAAAAGACGGTGGCTTGGTGCCGAGTGTGTCGCATGGCATTGCCACCACCAGTTACGTGCAAGCGGCGATTTTCGATGTGGTCAGTAATTTCTTTAATGCCAAAACGGTCGATCCGGTCAAAGCGGCCGATACACTGGCCCGTGCGGTGAAAGCGGCGAGGTAATACGTGCAACTTTTTCTATACTGATCAAATACACTGCGATCAGTATAGGGGAAGCGACATGAAGTTATTGTTTCTCGTTCGCCATGCGAAATCGTCGTGGGATGATCCCACGTTGGATGATCATGACCGTCCACTCAATACGCGAGGGTACAGCAACCTGCCCACCATGATCCATCGGTTAGATGCGTGGCAAACTGGCCCTCAGCTCATTGCCACAAGCACCGCATTACGGGCGTCAGAAACCGCGTATCATTTTGCTAACGGCTTAACGTGCCAACCAAAGTTGGCCGCCCACAGCGCGTTATACAGTGAGTCGGCTGATGAGCTGCTGACCTTTATTCAGGGCAGCAGTGATACCGTTGACCGATTGATGATTGTTTGCCATAACCCGGCGATAACGGATTTGGCGAATCGCTTTGGCATGACGGTGGAGAACATTCCCACCTGCGGCATTGCGGTGTTTCGCTTTGCCGCGGACTGCTGGCAAGCCGTAAGCGGCGATCAAGCTATTTTGTATTTTTACGACTACCCAAAGCGAGACATTGCTATGCCTGATGGCGAATAATTGTTTTATTTCACCTTTGTTGGTGAAAATCGCAGCGAACGGTGTGTTTTGTTCAAAAATGGCATTTACAACCTCCGCATTGTTTCGTATTATCGCCGCACTCAGGAGAGATGGCTGAGTGGTTTAAAGCACCGGTCTTGAAAACCGGCGTGGGTTTATAGCCCACCTAGGGTTCAAATCCCTATCTCTCCGCCACATTCTAAAGCCCAGCAGAAATGCTGGGCTTTTTCGTATGCGTTGAGTTTTATTTGTGAAAACCGGGATTTGAAGATCCCTCGTCGCCTGCGACCCCAGTTGAATGCAAGCCCTGTCGCGTGCGAGCCCAGCACTACTATTGCACTCTCTTTCAGATCGATGACATCAAACCGTGATATAGAAATGATGATGAAAATGTAGAATGTGATATATGGCATTATTCTATTTTTGTTTTCTCCACTTCCACTGATACCTATCAATATCAATGATTTAACTTCGATGTTATTATGCAATCATGATGATATGTGGGATTGTGATGTAGATGGATTCCATATATTAAGTTGTTATGCCTTAAGAGGTAATTAATGAGTTTTGAACATGTCTTACCCTGGTTAGCTTTGTTAATTTCAGGTATTAGTTTATTTGTTAGTGGATATTCGATTTATAGGGATAGAAGCCGAGTAAAAGTTTTCTGTAAAGTTGTTTATGATTGCTCTAGAGATCAATCTGAAAACCGTGATAATCCACCGCCGTTTTTGAGAATATATGTTGTAAATACAGGAAAAAGGCCAATTTTTCTTTCGGATCTTTGTGGTTATATTTCAAGAAAATCTGCAAATTCATGGGCGCTGAAAGATGAGCCGATAGCTTTTGATGAGAATGGTATTCCTTCGGTTTTTTCAAGTGGTTTTGTCCATGATGTAGGGGTTCGATTAAATGATGGTGAAATCTATGAATATCGTATTAAACATGATGATTATACAAAATTGTACTCTATAGA
>NZ_JAKJSN010000073.1:0-20126 GCF_050337005.1 Photobacterium japonica
CAACGGCGGTGCTGACGTATTCGTTCACTTCCGTGCTATCGCTTCTGAAGGCTTCAAGACATTGGCTGAARGCCAAAAAGTGTCTTTTGAAGTAGAGCAAGGCCAAAAAGGCCTGCAAGCTGCAAACGTTGTAGCGCTATAATTACAGAAGAGCGATCTTCTGAAAAAATGCTGGCCATGGCCGGCATTTTTTATATCTATCGATCCCCCTGCTCTTCCTCAAGACTTGTCCCTTTAAACTCGTCCCGCACTTACTCAAGACGAGGATCTCGCACCGACTCTCCCTGTACACCTTTTCCAACGATCAACACCCTAACGCTGACCCCCCTCTGCGGCTGATCAAACGATCCTCGCGGATCCTTGATTGCACAAGGCGCGATCAGCTTGTACAGCTTTTGGACACCTTGAACTCAAAAGCTCTATAACCTGATCACGTCGGGTACCGCCTTCACTAAGCGCTATAAAAACAATATGTTCTGTAGCACATTATTTTTTAGATTATAAAAAAAGCGTTAGGTCGGTGACGATCCTAACGCTTTTCGCTCATGGGTGATCAATAACACTTTGGCGCGGGTATTAGCCCATATCGACCGTCACACCGTTCAAGGTGCTTTGGAAGATCTTATCTTTACTGCCGACTTTGATCATCAAACGTAAGTCATTCGCAGAATCCGCATGGTGCAAGGCATCCTGCTCGGTGATCTTACCCGTGCGGAACAGCTCATACAGGGACTGATCAAAGGTCATCATCCCCGCTTCAGTGGATTTCGCCATGGTGTCTTTGATTTCATGCAACTCACCACGGCGGATCAAATCGGCCACGCGCGGTGTATTGAGCAATACTTCAAACGCCCCGTGACGCCCCATCCCGTGTGCATCTGGGATCAGCTGCTGTGCCAAAATACATTTCAGGTTCAGGGACAAATCAAACAAAAACTGATCGCGGCGTTCTTTCGGCACCAAGTGCAAAATACGCTCCAACGCCTGGTTGGCGTTGTTCGCGTGCAAGGTCGCCATACACAAGTGACCCGTTTCAGCAAAGTTCATCGCATACTCCATGGTTTCAGGAGTACGGATCTCACCGATCAAAATCATATCCGGCGCCTGACGCAAAGAGTTCTTCAGCGCCACTTCGTAACTTTCGGTATCCAACCCGACTTCTCGTTGGGTCACGATACATTTATTATGCTTATGCACAAATTCGATCGGATCTTCCACTGTCAGAATATGACCACTGCGATTGCTGTTACGGTAACCGGTCATGGCCGCCAACGACGTTGACTTACCCGACCCCGTAGCCCCCACCACCAGCACCAAGCCACGCTTGGCCAGCGCCATCTTCTGCATGTCCATGGGCAGGTTCAGCGAGAAGATATCCGGAATTTTCGTTTCAATACGGCGGATCACCATGCCCGGCAATTCACGCTGCCAAAAAGCACTCACACGAAATCGGTTTTCACCGCGCACGAGGGCAAAGTTCGCCTCTTTCGTGATCTCAAACTCAGTGCGCAGGCTGTTGTCCATTGCATAATCAAACATCATATCGACCGTATCAAGGGTCAGGGTCTCACCGATAGGATGCAAGCTACCATCGACGCGCAGCAGACACGGCGCATCTACAGTGATGTAGAGGTCCGAAGCTTTACTGCTCACCATTTCATTGAGCGCTTCTTGTAACGTCATGGGGATTCCTTAAATCGGGTTAAAACTGGACAAAGCTACTGTCGACTACACGGCGCCCTTCTTCGGCTTCGACCAGTCCTTGTGCCACCAACATTTTCACACTCTGCTCCATGGTCTGCATGCCCATCGACGAGCCCGTTTGGATCATGGAATACATCTGTGCCACTTTGTCTTCACGGATCAAGTTACGGATAGCCGGGGTGGCCATCATCACTTCGTGTGCCGCAATACGGCCGCCGGTGACGCGCTTAAGCAGCGTCTGTGACACCACCGCACGTAATGATTCCGACAGCATTGAGCGTACCATCGGCTTATCGCTGCCCGGGAAAACGTCAATGATACGGTCAACGGTTTTGGCAGCTGAGCTGGTGTGCAAGGTGCCTAATACCAAGTGGCCGGTTTCTGCGGCGGTTAGCGCGAGGCTAATGGTTTCCTGATCACGCAATTCCCCCACCAGAATCACATCGGGATCTTCACGCAACGCAGAACGCAGAGCGTTCTGGAAACTATGTGTATCACGGTGCACTTCACGCTGGTTAATCAAGCAACGCTTACCGGTATGAACAAATTCCACCGGATCTTCAATCGTCAAAATGTGGCGATTAAAATTGTCATTGATGTAGTCCACCAACGCCGCAATGGTGGTCGATTTACCGGAGCCTGTTGCCCCTGTCACCAACACCAAACCACGTTGGCACTGCGCAATTTGATAAAAAATATCGGGCACTTGCAGTGATTCTAATGTCGGAATATCGACCGGAATGGTACGGAACACCGCCGCACTGCCGCGCCCCTGACGAAAGGCATTCACACGGAAACGGCCCACATCCGGCAACTCAAAGGAGAAATCCACTTCCAGCTTTTCTTCAAACTCACGACGCTGGGCATCGTTCATGATGTCAAACACCAAACGGTGTACTTCACCGTGGTCTAACGCAGGCAAGCTAAGCTTACGTACATCACCATCCACCCGGATCATCGGAGGAACACCCGCAGAAAGGTGCAGATCGGAAGCATTATGCTTTACACTAAAGTCCAGTAGTTCGGTGATATCCATCAATTTTCCCCAAAGAATCAATTATGAACAGTATCAAGCAAAACATTGTGCAGGTCATCTCTCAGATTGGCACTGCAACAGAAAAATGCGGTCGAAATGCAGGTTCCGTGCAACTTTTGGCTGTAACCAAAACAAAACCCATTGCAGCTATCGAAGACGCCATTGCTGCCGGCCATTATGCCTTCGGCGAAAACTATGTTCAGGAGGGGGTGGAGAAAATCCAATATTTCGCACAAAAATCTTCCCCTGAACCGCTGTGCTGGCACTTCATTGGCCCAATTCAGTCCAATAAAACCCGTCCGATCGCAGAACACTTTGATTGGGTTCATTCCATCGACCGCGCCAAAATCGCGCATCGATTAAGTGAGCAGCGTCCCGCTCATCTGCCGCCACTCAATGTATTATTGCAAGTAAACACCAGCGGTGAAGACAGCAAAGCCGGTTTGAACGTGGCTGAAGTGGCCGCCTTGGCCGATGAAGTGGCCAGCATGCCCAATTTGGTGCTGCGCGGCCTGATGTCGATCCCAGAGCAAGCCGATGACTACGACAGCCAATTCGCGGCGTTCAGCAGCCTGCGTGATGCCATGACCACCCTGCAAGCCAAACACCCGCACCTCGATACGCTATCGATGGGCATGAGTGGCGATCTGGATGCGGCAGTGGCCGCAGGCAGCACTATCGTGCGCATTGGCACCGCCATTTTTGGTGCCCGCGATTACACGACAAAAAAGTAACAGAACATTGCAATACAACGTATAAATACTGCCACAGCGTATAATCAGCCAAGGAAGGGCTGTGTCCTCCCTTTTGGCCTCTCGACATGATTGTAAGGATTTAACATGGAACAACGTACGATTGCCTTTATCGGTGCCGGTAACATGGCCCGCTCTATCATCGCCGGTTTGGTCGCCAGCGGGTATGCGCCCGATCTGATCACCGCGACCGCGCCGAGCCCTGCCCGCCGTGAGCCACTCGCGCGTGATTACGGGATCCACACCACCGACAATAATCTGGATGCCGCCTCTCTGGCCGATGTGATTGTGCTGGCGGTGAAACCGCAATTAATGGCAGAGGTCTGTCAGCCGCTGCAAATTCTCGATTTCTCCGGCAAATTGGTGATTTCTATTGCCGCAGGCATCAATGCCAACCGTCTCAATGAAATGCTAGCGACCAAGCTCAATCTTGTTCGCGTGATGCCCAATACCCCTTCATTGATCGGCAAAGGCATGAGTGGCCTGTACGCCGGGCCGGATTTGAACGTCAACGATCACCAATTTGCGGAAGATTTAATGCATGCGGTCGGTGAAGTGTGCTGGGTTGAGCAAGAGTCTGGCATTAACGGCGTGATCGCGGCAGCAGGCAGTGCACCGGCGTATTTCTTCCTATTTATGGAAGCCATGCAAGCGGAAGCGGTGACACAAGGCTTTAGCCCAGAGCAAGCCCGCCTGCTGGTGCAACAATCTGCATTGGGCGCGGCAGAAATGGTGAAAGCCAATCCGGACATTGCACTGGATACACTCCGTGAACAAGTCACCTCAAAAGGTGGCACCACAGCAGAAGCGATCCGCACCTTTAACGATCACCAACTTGGTGATACCGTAGCCCAAGCGATGCGCGCGGCGGTAGCCCGAGCTCAAGAAATGGAAACATTATTTTAAGGTTAGTTTATGAATGCAATGGGTTTTCTCGTCAACACGCTCTTTGACCTCTACATCATGGTGGTGCTACTGCGCATCTGGCTGCAGTGGGCAAAAGCCGATTTTTACAATCCGTTCTCTCAATTTATCGTCAAAGCGACCCAGCCTGTCGTGGGCCCGCTACGCCGTGTGATCCCATCATTGGGTGCATTGGATATGGCCACCCTGCTGTTTGCGTACCTGCTTAGCATCGGTAAATTTGTGATCCTGAGCTTGGTGGTCGGCGGGGGCTTGATGTTCTCACCGGATCTCCTGTGGATTGGTGCGCTGTCCTTGCTGAAAGCCGCGGGTGGCTTATTGTTCTGGGTACTGCTATTGCGTGCGATCCTCAGCTGGGTCAGCCAAGGCCGCAGCCCAATGGAATACGTGATGCATCAGTTGACCGAACCAATGACCGCGCCAATCCGCCGTATTATCCCAGCCATGGGTGGCTTGGATCTGAGCGTGTTGGTGTTGTTCATCGGCCTGCAATTTGCCAACTTCCTGATTGGTGACATGGTTGGCCAGATCTGGTTCCAACTATGACCGTGAGCGCCGTGAGCAAGGACGGGGACGATTTGGTGATTCGGCTGTATATTCAGCCCAAAGCCAGCCGTGACCAGCTCGTGGGGCTCCATGGTGAGGAATTGAAAGTTGCCATCACCGCACCGCCGGTGGATGGCAAAGCGAACGCCCACTTAACCAAATACCTCGCGAAGCAATTTCGCGTCGCCAAAGGCCAAGTGGTGATCGAAAAAGGCGAACTGGGACGGCATAAACAAGTGCGCATTGAAGCGCCCAAAGTGATCCCGGACACCGTCGCGGCACTATTGGCCTAACCCGCCATCACACGCCACCTTTCAGCCCGTTTCCCCCGTTTCAAACAAGGGGGAATCGGGCTGATTGCTATACTAATGGAACCCTACCCACCCGCTGTTTAGGGCGAGTCCCTAGCGCGGTGCGTATCACAAGGACTAGAGACCATGATCCGATACATCCGCCGACTGATGCTCTTGTGTGCCAGCCTGCTGCTGACCCTGCCCGCCTATGCCGAACAATTTGAAAAAATCGCGGCATTGGAAGTGCACTATTCCAGTTTCCCCTCCACGTTTCTTACCCCGGACATTGCCCAGCAATACAACATTCAACGCAGTCGCTATAACGGCGTGGTCAATATTACCGTGATTGACACGGCACAAGCCGGCAAGCCCGCGGTAGCCGCCGTCATCTCTGGCAAAGCCAAGAACCTGATTGGCCAAGAGAAAAAACTGTCGTTTCGTGAGATCCGCGAAGGCAACGCGATTTATTACATCGCCGAAATCAAACACGCCAACGAAGAGCGGTTTACCTTTACCATTGATGTGTCGCAACAAGGCACCAATGGCACGCTCGACTTCCAACAAACCTTCTACGTCGACTAAACCGCCTTGGCCGACTTAGCCAGCGTGCTATCCGGCCTCAGCCCCAGCCTGTGCCCTTTTATTTTCGCCGTAGTAGGATAAGATAGCGCCCACTCACGCCCCATGACCGGGCGTGCTCCCACTGACTATCGACGTTTCGAGGAACCGCAATGAGCAAATTAGTACTGGCCACGGGTAATCAAGGCAAAGTGAAAGAGATGGCAAGCCTGCTGGCTGACTTTGGCTTTGATGTGGTCGCCCAGAGTGATTACAACGTTTCCTCGGTCGCCGAAACCGGCACCACCTTCATTGAAAACGCCATCATCAAAGCACGCCATGCTGCGAAAGAAACCGGCCTGCCTGCGATTGCGGATGACTCCGGTTTGGAAGTGGATTTCCTCAAGGGCGCACCGGGTATCTACTCTGCGCGCTATGCCGGTGAAGACGCGTCGGATCAAGCCAACATCGACAAGCTGCTTGAAGCGATGCAAGGCGTACCCGCGGAACAGCGCACTGCGCGCTTCCATTGTGTGTTGGTGATGATGCGCCACGAAAATGACCCGACACCGTTGGTCTGCCACGGCACGTGGGAAGGCAGCATTACCGAACACGCCCACGGCGACAACGGTTTTGGTTACGATCCGATTTTCTGGGTACCGGAAGATCAGTGTGCCTCTGCCGAGCTAGAACCAACGCGCAAGAAACAACTGTCCCACCGTGGTCAGGCACTGGCGCAGTTATTTGCAGCCCTAAAGGACAAATAAGCCATGCTCGTGCCACCACCACTCAGCCTGTATATCCACATTCCTTGGTGTGTGCAGAAATGTCCGTACTGTGACTTTAACTCGCACGCGCTGAAAACCGCGATCCCTGAGCTCGATTACATCGACGCCCTGATTGAGGATCTCGAGATCGATCTCGCGGCTTACGGCCTGAACAACAGCCAACGTCCGCTGCACAGCATTTTCATCGGCGGCGGCACACCCAGCCTGATCTCGCCGGAAGAAATTGGGCGTTTGTTACAGGCGGTTCAGCAGCGCCTTCCGTTCAGTGATGACATTGAAATCACCATGGAAGCCAACCCGGGCACCGTCGAAGCGGGTCGCTTTGATGCGTACCGAGCAGTCGGTGTGAACCGTATTTCCATCGGCATCCAAAGCTTCCAGGATGAGAAGCTGACTCGCTTAGGCCGTATTCACGGCGGCGATGAAGCGATCAAAGCCGCTCAACTGGCCACAAATGCGGGCTTAAACAGCTTCAATATCGATTTGATGCATGGCCTGCCAAATCAAAGCGTGGACGATGCGCTGTCGGATCTGAAACAAGCTATCGCGCTGAATCCACCGCACCTGTCGTGGTACCAGCTAACGATAGAGCCGAACACCCTGTTCTACTCAAAACCGCCGACATTGCCGGATGATGATGATTTGTGGGACATTTTCGAGCAAGGCCACCAGCTATTGGCAGAGGCTGGCTATGTGCAGTATGAAATTTCCGGTTACAGCAAACCGGGCAAGCAATGCCGTCATAACCTGAACTACTGGCGTTTTGGTGACTACCTGGGCATTGGTTGTGGTGCGCACGGTAAGATCAGTTTTGCCGATGGCACGATCACCCGCACGGTGAAAGTGAAGCACCCGCGCGGTTACCTCAATGCAGCTAAACCGTATTTGGATCAGGAAACGCAAGTGGCGGACAGTGAGCGCCCGTTTGAGTTCTTCATGAACCGCTTCCGTTTGCTCGAAGCCTGCCCGAAACAAGATTATCCGGATCGAACTGGCTTACCGTTAAGCACCATTGCCGAGCCTATTGAATGGGCATTAGCACAAGGCTATCTCGTGGATAACGGCGAAGAATGGCAGATCACCGAACACGGTAAGCTGTTCCTGAATGATCTGCTGGCGGCATTTGTCGAAGATGACGAAGACGATGCTGACGCATAAGCGATCAGGCATAAGCCACACGCATACACCGCCACGTATCTAGCGTTAGCGCGGTATGGCGCGTAAAAACACAAAGAGCAGCCCATGGGCTGCTCTCTTTTTTTGTTACGTGCACAGGTTTGTTACATGCACGGAATCACTCGGTGATGCTCACCGTCTGCCAACGTTTTAACGCCGGGATCAACGATTGGATTTCATGCTCTTTCGCTTGGCGCGCAGCCACACGCTGGCACAATTCTTCATTGATCAATTGCGAACGGGACAAGGTATAGGGCAAGTCATCACGCATGAAGGCGTGGTAGTCCGCCAAAGCCCCCATTTGATCCGCATTAAGCTTCACTTTATGAATGCCGAAATACAGCTGCCCACTGGATTTAACCAAAAAGGTTTTATCACGCATATCCAAGGTTAACACATCATCTTGCAAGCTGATCCCATTGTGCCATTCCAACTGACACACCGGGGATGGCACGGCAGGAGAGGATGACGCAGAGGGTTCAGTTTGCGCTGATACCGGCTGTGCCTGCACGCTGGGGGTCGCAATTGTCGTGGCCGCGATGATCCACACCGCACCACACACGGCGCGAGATAGCGCCCCACCCATCTTGCGCGTCATATCATGACCGACTGGCCACCACGCGCCCCCGCGGGGAGTGCCCTTCATTTCATGCTGCTGCGGATCATCGTGCATCGACTCATACGGCATAGTCTTCTCCCTTTCACCGAGAGCAGCCATGCCAGCGCAGCTGTCTCGTTAAAAAATCGAACGTCCAATACGCTCAGCGAGTAACTCCAGAGCCGCCGTCCCCGCCAGTGAATTGCCTGACGGATCCAACTCGGGTGACCACACCGCAATGGTCATTTCCCCCGGTACAATGGCAACAATACCGCCACCGACTCCAGACTTACCTGGCATCCCCACACGGTAAGCAAATTCCCCGGCACCGTCATACAGGCCACAGGTCGCAAGTAATGCATTCATTTGCTTACACTGAGTTTGGGTGATAATTGTTTTTTTTGCGCCCAAAGGAAGCCCTTTGTTTGCTAAATAGCTGAATGTACGAGCTAAATCAACACAGCTCATTTTGAGTGCACAATAGCTAAAGTAATTACTGAGCACCGGCATCACTTCGTTATTGAAGTTACCAAACGAGCGCATCAGGTAGGCAATCGACGCATTCCGATCGCTGTGCTGCATCTCTGACGCGGCCACTGCCTTGTCATACACAATGTGCGGGTTACAGGCCAATTCACGCACCAACTCCAGCATGCGGTACTGCGGGGCTGACAATCGGCTGTGCAGCAAATCCGACACCACCAACGCACCGGCATTGATGAATGGATTACGGGGAATGCCGTTTTCCAGCTCAAGCTGGATCATCGAGTTAAACGCATGGCCCGACGGCTCTTTGCCGACCCGTTGCCAGATCTCTTCGGGTTCATACAGGCTCATCGCCAACGTTAAGCTCAATGCCTTGGAGATCGACTGAATCGAGAAGCCTTCTTCACAGTCGCCGGCTTGAATGATCTCGCCGTCGTTATAACACACCGCGACACCCAGCTTGTGCGCCGGTACTTCCGCTAACGCGGGAATATAGTCTGCCACCTTCCCCTGACCAAGCAGGGGTCTGACTTCATCTAGAATCTCATTAAGCAACTGTACGGTTGGCTTCATTACACGTTCTCCAAGGGTAAAAAAGCCAACACTAAGGTTGGCTTTCTTGTTTAACACAGTGGCCGTATTCGACGTTCACGCTGCGCCTATGGCACGCTCGACGTCCGAATCGGCAGGGGCATGATTTATTCAGTACGTGCGTACTTCATGTCCCATACGCCATGGCCTAAACGGTGGCCACGCGCTTCAAATTTAGTTAGCGGACGATCTTCCGGACGCGCGATGTAGTCGCCGTCGGTCGCCGTGTTAGCGTAACCCGGTGCCGCATTCATCACTTCTACCATGTGCTCTGCGTAGTTTTCCCAGTCAGTCGCCATGTGGAAGATACCGCCGATTTTTAGCTTCTTACGCAGCATTTCAGCGAATTCTGGCTGCACAATACGGCGCTTGTGGTGACGCGCTTTGTGCCACGGATCAGGGAAGAACAACTGGACGCAGTCTAGGCTGCCATCTGGGATCATGTGTGCAAACACTTCAACGCCATCATGACACATGACACGTAGATTCGTCAGGCCCGCTTCTTCTGCTGCCATCAGGCAAGCGCCCACGCCAGGGCTGTGTACTTCAATACCGATGAAGTTTTTCTCTGGGGCATTTTTTGCCATTTCAACCAAAGAGGCACCCATGCCGAAGCCGATTTCCAGTACCACTGGCGCTTCACGGTTGTACACCTCTTTCCAGTCCAGCATCTGCTGAGCGAAGTCGATACCCATTGTCGGCCAATTTTTTTCCATTGCCAATTCTTGGCCTTTGGTTAAACGGCCTTCACGACGAACAAAGCTACGAATTTTACGTACCAGTTTGCCGTCTTCGGTAAATTCAGTCAGGGTCACTTCGCCTGACTTTTTTGAAACTTCGCTCATGCTTACTATCCAAACAAAAAAGAAACGGAACGGCATTATCCAAAGTTACAGATTAAGTGCAAGTCTATCGTTTGCGAGTCGCTCCAGTTTATGGTGCAATCAACAGCCCAATATGCCCCCTATCATCATGGCACGCATTCATTGCGGTCAGTAACGTGAGCCTAGCCTGTGACGAACACCTTCTCTGATGCCATTTTAGCGTGGTATGACAAATTTGGCCGGAAAACCCTGCCTTGGCAGCAAGAAAAGACCCCGTATAAAGTCTGGCTGTCGGAAATTATGCTGCAGCAAACCCAAGTGGCGACCGTGATCCCGTACTTTGAACGTTTCATGACACGCTTCCCGACCGTGGCCGATTTAGCCGCCGCCGAGCAAGATGAAGTGCTGCACCTGTGGACCGGTTTAGGCTACTACGCCCGCGCCCGTAACCTGCATAAAGCCGCCAAGTACATTGTCGACCACCACCACGGCCAGTTCCCGATCGATATTGAACAGGTCATGGCGCTACCGGGGGTGGGTCGTTCGACCGCTGGCGCCGTGTTATCGTTATCGCTCAAACAGCCGCATTCGATCCTCGATGGCAACGTGAAACGCACCCTCGCCCGCTGTTATGCCGTCGAAGGGTGGCCGGGCAAAAAGCCGGTCGAAAATGCCTTGTGGTCGATTGCGGACGCCAATACGCCGATCGAAGGCGTAGAACGCTACAACCAAGCCATGATGGATATGGGGGCGATGATCTGCACCCGCAGCAAACCCAAATGCGAATTATGTCCGGTCGCACAGCAGTGTCAGGCCAAAGCCAGTGGCCGCCAAGCCGATTTCCCGGGGAAGAAACCCAAGAAAACCCTGCCCGAAAAGCAGACGTGGTTTGCGATTTTCCAGCGTGGTGATCAAGTGTGGCTGGAACAACGCCCGCAAAGCGGGATCTGGGGCGGTTTGTGGTGTTTCCCACAGCACGACACGGCCACGCTGGATACCGTGATCGCGACACGGATCACCACACCGGATCAAGCGATCACCGCACAGGAACACCTCACCGCGTTCCGCCACACCTTTAGCCACTACCATTTAGATATCGTGCCGATGCACTATACGCTGACGCCCACCACGGACATTGTGATGCCAACATCGCCTGACGGGGAGGATGCCCGCACAGGGCAATGGTACAGCTTAACGGATCCGGCCAAAATTGGCTTAGCGGCCCCGGTGCAGAAGATCCTCGACAGCTTGGCTTATGAGCTGACCCATTCGGCCTAACCCGCTATTCCCACAACGGAAACAGGCAAAAGGAATAGGCATGAAAACTGCCTATTCCCTCTTCCCATAAAAGCCGTTATTATCGCGCCGATTATCATCCCCTTGCTGCTGAGATGCCTATATATGTCTAAATTTTCTCTCTTTTTCGCTCCTCTACTGGCTTTATGTTCTTTTTTTGCCTCCGCAACGCAAACGATTGCTATCGTCGGTGCCATGGATGTGGAAGTGAACAACCTGATCCCGGAAATTGAACAACACAAAGCGGTACAGATCGGCCAACATACGTTTCATACCGGTACCCTGCGCGGCCACCCTGTGGTAGTGACCCGCTCCGGCGTCGGCAAAGTCAACGCCGCAATCACCACCACGCTGTTGATCCGTGAATTTAAAGCCGATCAATTCATCTTCACCGGTATCGCCGGTGCAGCAGCCCCTGAGCTCAGCCCGACCGATGTGGTGGTGTCCAATGCCTTAGTGCAGCACGATGTGGATCTGACCGTCTTTGGCAGCCAACCGGGCCTGATGGACGGTTTTGAGGATCGTCTGTTCCACGCTGATCCGCGTTTGGTAAAACTGGCTCAGCAAGCGGCTAAAAAAGTGGTCGGTAACGATCATGCCTTCACCGGCATCATTGCCACCGGCGATCAATTCATTGCCGACAAACAGCGCGTAGCTGAGATCCGAAGCGAATTCAATGCGATGGCAGTAGAAATGGAAGGGGCCGCCGTGGCGCAGGTGGCCTTCATGTTCAATAAACCGTTTGTGGTGATCCGCACCATTTCTGACAAAGCAGACGGTTCAGCCCACATGGATTACCCAAAACTGAAACAAGCCACAGCCGATAACTCAATTGCGATCACACTGGCAATGTTGGCACAGCTGTAACACGCCACGCTCTAGCCGCTTATCTCGGTCTCTGGTATAACTACGGCATGACAATTTCCCCGCCTTGTATGCCGGGGACCACTGTGAAAGGAACGCCTCATGAGCCGTACTGTTTTTTGTGCCCGCTTGAAGAAAGAAGCGGATGGTCTGGACTTCCAACTTTACCCGGGTGAGCTAGGTAAGCGTATTTTTGACAACATCTCAAAAGAAGCCTGGTCAGAATGGCAAGGTAAACAAACCATGCTGATCAACGAAAAGAAATTGAACATGATGGATCCCGAGCACCGCAAGTTGCTTGAAACCGAGATGGTGAAGTTTCTGTTTGAAGGTCAGGACGTGATCATTGACGGCTACACACCGCCAAGCCAATAAGGCCAGCGACTAAGCCCATCACGTTTTCGCCATGGCGGGACGCTTTTTTCTCGCCTGACAGCGCAAAGATATTGATAATGATCTCATTGACGATCTCGTGAATGGGATCTTTTTTTTGCCTGTTTGAACCTTATGACTTTACGATCCCTGCTGATTGCTTCTCTTTCTTTGCTGACGTTAAGTGGCTGTAGCCGCGAATTTGTCGAATCGGTCTACACCGTCGATTACAGCACCACCAACCGCTTTGCCAATAATTTAGCCCCAACGCCGGGTCAGCTCACCAAAGATGCCGCCGCCCTTGATCAACTGATGCACAGTTTCAGTGGCCAAGTGGAACGTTATTGGGGGGAAAACGATGCCTTAGTGGCCAGTAAACGTCAGTATGTCAAATACACCGATGGCTACCAGAGCCGCGCCCACGTGGACTTTGAACGCGGCGTGGTGATCGTCGAAACCGTGGCAAAAACCGATCCGACTCAACACCTTAAAGCGGCTATCAGCACCACGCTACTGACCCCAGATAACCCAGCAGGGGTCGACCTGTATTCCGACGCCGCCATCGAGTTGGGCGATAAACCGTTTTTGTACGGGCAGATCCTCGATAGCGAAAAACAGCCGATTGAATGGTCATGGCGCGCCAATCGCTTTGCCGATCACCTGATCACCACCCAACTGAAAAAACGTGCCGAACGTTACCATCAGGTCTATTACGTGGAGATCCCGATGGTGGCGGATCACGCCGACCAGCGCAGTTATAAATACGCCCACTTGGTGCAGGATGCCTCGCGTCGCTATGGGATCAGCGAAGATCTGATCTACGCCATCATCAAAACAGAAAGCAGTTTCAACCCTTATGCGGTCAGCCATGCCAATGCCTATGGCTTGATGCAAGTGGTGCCAGCGACCGCGGGGGTCGATGTGTTTAAGTTGGTCAAAAAACGCAGCGGCGCGCCCAGCCCCATGTATTTGTTTGATCCCGCCAACAACATCGACACCGGCACGGCGTACTTCTACTTGCTCCGTCATCGCTACTTGAAAGCGGTGAAAGATCCCCTGTCACTGCATTACAGCATGATATCCGCCTATAACGGCGGCACTGGCGGCGTACTCAATACGTTCCACAGTAACCGCGCACAAGCGATGAACAGTTTGAACAATTTGCAACCTAACCAAGTGTATTGGGCGCTGACCCATCGCCATCCCAAAGCCGAAGCACGCCGTTATTTGCAAAAAGTGACGGCTTATCAAAAAGCCTTTAATCAAGGGACGTTATAAGTAAAGCCAATAACGCGTGAGCCACAAATAAGCAATCACACCCAAAGACGAACAAAAAGCCAGCAAGCGAACAATCAGGGACGATTTTTCCGAAAAAAGGTTGACGAAAAACGCGAAAACCAGTTTAATAGCGCTCCGTTGCCTCGATAGCTCAGTCGGTAGAGCAGAGGATTGAAAATCCTCGTGTCGGTGGTTCGATTCCGCCTCGAGGCACCACTTCTTCTCTTTTGAAGAAAACGGTGCAAGCAACGAAATATACAATTCCCCTTTAGTTCAGTTGGTAGAACGGCGGACTGTTAATCCGTATGTCGCAAGTTCAAGTCTTGCAAGGGGAGCCAAATTCAGTGTTGAGCTTTAGGGCTTGAGACTAAAAAAGATTTAGTGTGCCGACTTAGCTCAGTAGGTAGAGCAACTGACTTGTAATCAGTAGGTCACCAGTTCGACTCCGGTAGTCGGCACCATTTCTTAGCAAGACCTGCGTAAGCAGTTTTGCAAGAGTTAACACTTCGGTGTGACTTTTGCCTCGATAGCTCAGTCGGTAGAGCAGAGGATTGAAAATCCTCGTGTCGGTGGTTCGATTCCGCCTCGAGGCACCATATAATTCCCCTTTAGTTCAGTTGGTAGAACGGCGGACTGTTAATCCGTATGTCGCAAGTTCAAGTCTTGCAAGGGGAGCCAAACAACGTCTCAAATCGAAAGGTTTGATACGAAAAAAGATTCGTGTGCCGACTTAGCTCAGTAGGTAGAGCAACTGACTTGTAATCAGTAGGTCACCAGTTCGACTCCGGTAGTCGGCACCATTTCTTAGCAAGAYCTGCGTAAGCAGTTTTGCAAGAGTTAACACTTCGGTGTRACTTTTGCCTCGATAGCTCAGTCGGTAGAGCAGAGGATTGAAAATCCTCGTGTCGGTGGTTCGATTCCGCCTCGAGGCACCATATTTAATCTCACACGGTTAACGTGCGAGAAGAAAGTAACAATTCCCCTTTAGTTCAGTTGGTAGAACGGCGGACTGTTAATCCGTATGTCGCAAGTTCAAGTCTTGCAAGGGGAGCCAAACAACGTCTCAAATCGAAAGGTTTGATACAAAAAAAGATTCGTGTGCCGACTTAGCTCAGTAGGTAGAGCAACTGACTTGTAATCAGTAGGTCACCAGTTCGACTCCGGTAGTCGGCACCATTCTTTAGCAAGACCTGCGTAAGCAGTTTTGCAAGAGTTAACACTTCGGTGTGACTTTTGCCTCGATAGCTCAGTCGGTAGAGCAGAGGATTGAAAATCCTCGTGTCGGTGGTTCGATTCCGCCTCGAGGCACCATACAATTCCCCTTTAGTTCAGTTGGTAGAACGGCGGACTGTTAATCCGTATGTCGCAAGTTCAAGTCTTGCAAGGGGAGCCAAATTAAACCTTAGTCGAAAGACTGAGGTTTTTTTTCGTCTGCTGAAAACCACACAGTCCCCCCCTCCCCCTCATCTTTCTTTTCTCTTTCCCGCGACTCGTTACTCGTTACTCGTTACTCGTTACTCGTTACTCGCGATTTATCTCACTTTGTGCCGTAAATGCCACAAGACATACCCTACCACCATGATTTATTTTACAAAATCCCATGTAGGGATTATAAATACCGCCCTCATTTGCCACCTCGATATCATTATCCATGAAATTGAAACACCAAGCGTATTTTCTCTCCGCCATGATCCTGCTCGCGTTGTTCATCAGCAGTGCATCGGGCTTATGGTCAGCGCGCGTCGCCAGCAGCGAAGACAACAAAGCCCGCGTGACCGAACTGTTTAACAGCGCCTACAGCATCTTGTCTGAAGTCGAGAAAATGGCAATTGAAGGCCAACTCGACGAGACACAAGCGAAAGCCCTGGCGACCCGCTTGCTGCGCAATAACCTGTACAAATACAACGAGTATGTTTATGTCGTCGACAGCAATATGACGTTTGTTGCCGCACCGCTTGATCCCCAATTGCACGGCACCAGTTTCAATGACTTTAAAGACGCTGACGGCAACAGCATTGGTCAACTGATCCAACGCGTACTGGCGAACAGCCGTAATCAACTGGTGGAATACACCTGGCACCAAGCCCTGCCAGATGGCACGATTGAAAAGAAACTGTCGATTGCCAAAAAGACCCCGCATTGGGGCTGGGTAGTCGGCACCGGTATCGGCTTTAATGAGGTCAACGCCCGTTTCTGGTCGAATGCCCAATGGCAGCTTCTATTGTGCCTATTTGCCGCTGGACTGATCTTGTGCGTCCTCACGCTGGCCATTAAACGCATTATTACCTTGTTAGGTGGCGAGCCGGATGATGTTCGCGCAGCCGTACAGTCGGTTGCCAACGGGGAAATTCGCACCGCTTTCCCTTACGCCGCACCTGATGGCAGCATTTATTTCGCCGTACAACAGATGAACCACTCACTGGCGCAGTTATTGAGACAGCTGGATCTATCTATGCGCGCACTGCGAGAAGAGTTGGCCTTAGTCAGCGATCGGGCAATCATACTGGCCGCACTGAGTGAAACCCAGCAGCAATCAACCGAGATGATTGCGACCGCAATGACAGAAATGGCGTCTTCGACCGGCCATGTTGCCAGCTCGGCCAAAGACACCGCACAGAGCACCTTGGAAGCCGATCAACAGAGTCAGCATACGCAACAGTTGATCCAATCGACCGTAGTCAATATTGAAGGGTTGGCCACCGATCTCAATACCGCGGGCCAAGCCGTGTCACACCTGGATCATGACATCAACAGCATTGCAAAAGTGTTGAATGTGATTGGGGATATTGCCGAGCAAACCAACTTGCTGGCGCTCAATGCCGCGATTGAAGCCGCGCGTGCCGGTGAACAAGGCCGAGGCTTTGCGGTGGTTGCCGATGAGGTACGCAGCTTGGCGGGCCGCACACAAAATAGCACCAAAGAAATTCGCGACATGATCAAGAGCCTGCAGCAGTCATCACATCATGCACTCAACGCCATGGACACCTGTGCCAGCACCAGTATGAGCACCGTTGAACAATCGCGTCAGGCCTCCGACGCGTTAAGCCAAATTGTGATGGCGTTAGAGTCCATCACCGGCATGAGCCACCAGATCGCGTCAGCCGCCGATCAACAACAACAAGTGGGCGATGACATTGCCGAGCGCATCAACCTGATTGATGACAGTGGCCGTCAGCTCAGCCACGTGATCACGGACAGCCATGCCAGCACTGAAGCCTTAAGTCAGCTCTCACAAGCGCTTGAGCATTCTATCAGCCAATTTACTATTCTCTCTGCATCACGCCGCTGATCCTCACAATCACCACAGGGGTTCATGTGCCACATTCGGCACCTGAACCCACTTCTTCGACGTGTATCGCGTTAAACCCCACAAAAATACATCACACAAACAGAAATCTATGCACTCTCCTGTGCGCTGACATTTTTAATTTGCGACAAACTCGAATTTAGGCGAAACCCACTCTGTAGAACAAAAAACCTACAAACCTATAACAATAAAAATTCGATAACAGCAACAGCGATCAAAATGGAGAGAGAATGAAATTCAGCCAACCCAAAGCCACAGCCCTTGCGGTTGCCTCGCTTTGTGCGCTGGGCTACAGCTCAGTCGCATCCAGTCACGGCTACATGGAGTATCCACCGGCTCGTCAGGAAATCTGCGCCAAAGACGGCGGTTACTGGGGCGCGCAAGACGGCTCACAAATTCCGAATGCCGCTTGCCGTGCCGCCTTCCTTGAGTCCGGCTGGTTCCCCTTTGTGCAAAAACCTGAATTTGCCAAGCTGGTCTCTAACTACCGCAATCAAGCCGCGGTAGAGAAAGCCGTACCGGATGGCTCCCTGTGTGCCGCCGCCGATAATAAAAAAATCGGCATGGACGTCGCGTCCGCCGATTGGCAAAAAACCGCGATCACGCTGGATAAAAACGGCCAGATGACGGTACTTTACCGTGCTGAAACGCCGCATAATCCGAGCTTCTGGAAGTTTTACCTGACCAACCCTGGGTTTGATAGCGCCACACAAACCCTGACGTGGGCCGATCTCGAATTAGTTGATCAAGCCGATAATGTGCCGGTCACCGTGATCAACGGTAAAAAATACTACGAGATGACCCTCACCCTCCCCACCGACCGTACCGGTGATGCCATTCTCTACTCACGCTGGCAGCGTATCGATCCCGCCGGTGAAGGCTTCTATAACTGCAGTGATATCAGCTTTGGCGGCGAACCGACTGACCCAGGTACACCGGCGCCTTGGTTCAACGCGGGGCCATTCCTGAAAGCCACCACGGATGCCCAAGCAGGCGATACGGTATGGTTCCGTATTTTCGATGCGAACGGCAGCGAGAAAGTGTTTGAAAAACTGGCTATTGATACCGGTAACGAGGCCGAATCAGTCTGGGCGCGTACCCTTGCCGACACCATCAATAGCCGCTTTGCCCAACACGGCCAACTCGGTGTACTGGATGCCACGCAGGCGATCACCTTTGATCCGAGCGATCTCTATGCCAATCAGGTGTATCTCCCCAATGCAGACTTTAGCTTCCGCCTGGAAGTGAAGGCTGAGCCCGTCACACCGCCACCGCCWGTWGAGCCGCCRCCSCCCGTYGAACCRCCACCAACCGGAGAGACGACCTGGCAGGCCGATGCTGTCTATTTGGCCGGTGATAACGTGGTCTATAGCGGACAAACGTATACCGCTAAGTGGTGGGTACAAGGTCAACGCCCGGATAAGAGCGCCGCGTGGGAACTGAATGCCTCGGCGGGCAGTCAAGCGTGGCTGGCCAGCAAAGCTTACAATGCTGGCGATCAAGTCACTCACCAAGGTGTTACTTATAAAGCCAAGTGGTGGACCAAAGGCACCGTACCGGGCACGGCGGGCAGCCCATGGCAAGCCCTCTAATTCCCTCGTTTTATAATCCCAGAGCCTGCTAATCCAGGTTCCCGGCTGAGCCTCTTCCCGTAAGAGGCTCTTTTTTTCTTTTTCTATTTTTTCCTTCTCCCCCTCGCGTTCTCAGCCCTGACCTTGAGTTCCCGTCCCGCACTGGCTACGTTTATTAACATCCCTTCACGCCATTCAAGGATGAAAAATGCTCACGCTGTACGGTTACCCACAAACCCGCTCGTTACGTGTGTCATGGTTATTGGAGGAATTGGGGCTCGACTGGCACTATCACCCGATCCGCTTTCATCAGAACGCGCACCGAGCACCGCAATACCTCGCACTAAACCCACAAGGCAAAGTGCCTTGCCTCGCCGATGATGACTTGGTGATCAGTGAATCCACCGCTATTTGCCTCTATTTAGCGGAAAAATACGGTCACCATTGGCTTCCCGCACCGGGCACTGCCGAGTCTGCCCGGCACCATGAATGGATCAGTTTCATTACCACGGAGCTGGAACAAGCCCTTTGGACCATGGGGAAACACCAATTTGCCTTACCCGAAACCATCCGTTTACCGGAAATATTGCCGGTCGCGGCATGGGAATGTCGCCGCGCACTCAAAACGGCCGAGCAACGCGTGCCTGAAGAGGGCTTTCTTTTAGGTCACTTTCCGACCGTTGCCGATATTTTTCTTACCCATACCCTCAATTGGGCAATCAAGTTTGAACAAAAACTGCCGCTGAAAGTAGAAAAATACCGCCAATTTGTCAGTCGACGCCCGGCATTATCCCGTGCCATAGAGCGAGAGCAACGCGCCTTACACGGCACCTGACACCCACAAATTACTATCAAAACCCCTTAATAAGTTCAAAAACCGAGCGAACAGCCGAAAAAAAGGTAAGTTGAGTATTTTTTCAAAAAAAAAGCATTGACGAAAAGTCCGAAAACCAGTTTAATGCGCTCCGTTGCCTCGATAGCTCAGTCGGTAGAGCAGAGGATTGAAAATCCTCGTGTCGGTGGTTCGATTCCGCCTCGAGGCACCACTTCTTCTCTTTTGAAGAAAACGGTGCAAGCAACGAAATATACAATTCCCCTTTAGTTCAGTTGGTAGAACGGCGGACTGTTAATCCGTATGTCGCAAGTTCAAGTCTTGCAAGGG